>JBGTNF010000362.1:0-9188 GCA_041743205.1 Thermomicrobiales bacterium
CGGGCAGCCGCGCCGGGCAGCCGCGCCGGGCAGCCGCACCGGGACGTAGCGCCCGGTCGCCAGCGATCGATCGCTCGACCAGTCTCCCAGAACCAATGCCCTACACTTGCCCTATACCCAACTTTCCGGTGGACGCGGCCCGCGATTCACGGGATCATGCCGGGTAAAGCGCATCGGACCGTTCACCGAGGAGACCCCGTTATCGACGCCGCCTCCCGCCCCAGCCACGATTTCGAGTCACTGCTGGAGCAAGAACTCCGACTCTCGATCGACCAGCTCGAAGGCGACGCCCCGCTCATGGCCAGGATGGCCCGGTTTCACCTGGGCTGGATCGAATCCAGCGGCGACCCGACGCCAATGGACATCCGCCGGGCCGTGCAAGGCAAACGGATCCGGCCCCACCTGGCCTTCCTCAGTTGCCTGGCGGCGGGCGGCGAACCACGGGTCGCCGCCCCTCTCGCGGCAGCCATCGAACTGCTCCACAACTTCACGCTGATCCACGACGATATCCAGGACCGCAGCCCCAACCGCCGTCACCGGGCGACGGTTTGGCGCATCTGGGGCGACGCCCAGGCAATCAACGCCGGCGACGCCATCTTCGCGGCTGCCCAGCGCACCCTCCTTCGCACGGACCTCGCGCACGTGGCCCCGGAAACGTTGCTGCGTCTCGCGGACGAGTTCAACCGGATGACGATCGAGATCGTCCGGGGTCAGGTGCTCGATCTCGAATTCGAATCCAGCCCGACCGTCACGCCCGGTGACTACCTGACGATGATCGGCGGCAAGACCGCCGCCATCGTTCGCTACGCGGCCTGGGCGGGCGCGATCGTCGGCGGCGCCAGTGAGCCCGTGGCCATCCAGCTTGGCGATTTCGGCCGGGCGCTCGGCATCGGCTACCAGCTGCGGGACGACGTGCTCGGGATCTGGGGAACCAGTGAGGATACGGGCAAGGACCAGGCGGACGACGTTCGTCGCCGCAAGAAATCGCTGCCGATCCTGACGCTGTTCGATCGGGTCCAGGGCAAAACGGCCGAATCGCTGGCGCAGCGCTACCGGGAAGCGGAGATCGATGACGAAGGCGTCGCGGCGATCCTGGACCTGCTCGACACCCACGGCGTTCAAGCCGCGGCGACCGAGCAGGTTGCGCACTACCACCGGATCGCCGTCGAATCGCTGGCCCTCGTCCGCCACGATTTGTCCCCAGCTCCGGCCCAGGCGCTCGACCGGCTCGTGACCCGCCTGGATACGCGGATTTCCTGACGGCCCTGCTACACTCCGGGCAACGCTCCACCGGGTTCTGGTTGACCATCCGGTTTCCGTTCGGAGGTGACTCCCGATGCTATCGCCATCGCCGCTCGATTCGACCATCGTGAGCTCCCTCAAGCACGATGGCCTCCTCCGCGAAGGTCATTTTGCCTACCGCTCCGGCCATCACAGCACCGCCTGGCTGGACCGTGACCGCCTGCTGGCAGACCCCGCGGCAGCCAGCCGGATGGGGTATGCCCTCGCCAAGTCGTTTTTCACCGCAAAAATCGACACCGTTGCGGCTCCCAGCATCTGGGGCGCTGGCCTGGCCCAGTGGGTCGCCTATTTTCTCGAACCCCGGGCGAGAGTCGTCTATTCGACGCCGCTGGCCGATGGCTCGCGGCGGATCGCCGACAACCTGCACGACCTGATCCGGGACCGGCGGGTGCTGTTGATCGACAACCTGATCCTCAGCGGCGAAACGATTCAGCTCCTCGAGGGCGACATCACGGCCCTGGGCGGAGAGGTGCTGGGCATCGGCTGCCTCTGGGCCAGCGGCGACCTGACGGCGCAAACCAAAGACGTTTTCGGGCTGCTCAACAGCCGGTACCCCGCGCACCTGGCGGAGGACTGCCCCATTTGCAAGGCTGGCCATGCCACCATCGAAACCGTTCCGTACTAACCGGAGCCGGACCCAACGGCCGGGCGGGCAATCCGCAGACTCCGTTGACGCCGAGTCGAAACGGCCCGACCCCAAACCCGGGACAGTCACCGCGATCCAGTCCCAGGTGCGCGATCCCGACCGCGTCAGCGTCTTCATCGACGGCGAGTTCACGATTGGGATCGCCCGCGACGTTGCGGAAGATTTTGGGCTCTACAAGGACCAGGTCCTCGACGAGGCGCTCCTGGCGGACCTGCTGGCCCGGAACCTCCTGGCCAGGGCGACGACCGCCGCCCTCAACTTCCTCGCCTACCGGCCTCGATCGGAAGGTGAAATCCGGCGCAAGCTCCAACAGGGCAAGTACCCGGAGGCGACGATCGAACAGGTCATCGCCAAACTCCGGGATTGGCGTTATGTCGATGACGAGGACTTCGCCCGGCGCTGGATCGAAAACCGCAGCGCGCACCGGCCGCGCGGCGCCCGCTTGCTGGCGCAGGAGCTCAAGGCCAAAGGCATCGACGCCGGGGTCATGAACGAGGCGCTGGAAGGCGCCGACCTCGACGAAGCGGCAGACGCCCTGACCATCGCCCGGCAGCGGTGGCGCCAACTCCACGACCTCGAACCGGCCGTCCGTGACCGGCGGCTGACCGGCTTCCTGGGACGCCGGGGCTATGGGTTCGACGTGATCCGGTCCACGCTCGACGCCCTGCGCGACGATGACGACGAAAACGCCTCGTAGCGTAGGTTCCCAGCCCAGTCTCATGTGGTACATTGAAGGAGGCTGCGGAAGGACAAACGTCACCCGGCGCTAGCCATTCGATTCCAAATCCCCCAATTGATTCGATCCAGCCGACAGCATCGCTTGACCGCCCGTCGCGGGCGTCAGGGATGACTGGGTTTTTGCGTTGCGTTCGTCCTTCGACGGATCACGCAGCGGGACGCATCCCGCAAGGAGCAACATTCATGGCGGAAATCCGCTGGTACGGCCACACCTGTTTCCGGATCAAGGCCAAGGAAGCCACGATCGTCGTCGATCCGGTGGATCGCTCGACTGGCTACGGCATGGGCAAGCACAACGCCGATATCGTGACGCTTTCGGGAGATGCGGATGGCGCCAACCTCGGCGCCATCCGGCCTGAGTACCAAACCATCGACGGCCCCGGCGAGTACGAGATGCACGACGTGTTCGTGACCGGTGCCCGAACGTACCAGGATGACAAGAAGGGCGCCGACCTCGGCTACAACACGACCTACGTGATCGAGGTCGAGGGCGTCAAGATCGGCCACCTCGGCAACATCGGTCACTCGTTGACCGAAGCCCAGGCCGAAACGCTCGAAGACGTCGACGTGCTCCTGGCGCCGATCGGCGGCGAGAATGGCTTTACGTACGACAAGGCGGTGGAGTTCGCCACCGAGCTGACGCCGAAGGTCCTGATCCCGATGCGTTACGCCACGACGCTGGGCGATAAAACCCTCGGCGACCTCGACGCTTTCTGCAAGAAGCTGGGCGTGGAAGTACCGGAGGCCGAAGAGAAGTTCACGTTCCGGGCGTCGGACCTGGGCGAGACGATGCGGCTGGTGGTGCTGAAACCGGACAGCGAAGCCGCGCGTCGGTAGCGCTGACGCCGACCTGGACACTGCTTCTCGATCGCGACGACGAAGCTCGCCAGTCCGCGACACCTGACCCGAGCGCCTATGGGAGGGCGATTATGCCGAAATACATCTTCGTGACTGGTGGCGTCGTTTCATCCGTGGGCAAGGGCATCACCACCGCCTCGCTCGGACGCATGATCAAGAACCGCGGCGCCAGCATCTCGATCATGAAGCTCGATCCATACCTCAACGTCGACCCGGGCACGATGTCGCCTTACCAGCACGGTGAAGTGTTCGTGACCGACGACGGCGCCGAAACCGACCTCGACCTCGGCCATTACGAGCGGTTCATCGACGAAAACCTGTCGCGGGCCTCCAACGTCACCACCGGCCAGGTCTACTCCAGCGTGATCGCCAAGGAGCGCCGCGGCGATTACCTCGGCGGCACGATCCAGGTCATCCCGCACATTACCAACGAGATCAAGCACCGGATCCAGATGGCCTCGCGCCAGCACGAATCCGACGTGGTGATCGTCGAAGTCGGCGGCACGGTCGGCGATATCGAGGGCCAGGCCTTCATCGAGGCGATCCGGCAGATGCGGCGAGAGGTCGGCCGCGGCAACAGCCTCTACATCCACGTTACCCTGCTCCCCCAGCTCGGGGCAACCGGCGAGCTCAAAACCAAGCCGACCCAGCAATCGGTGCGCGAGCTCCGATCTCTTGGAATCCAGCCCGACGTCATCGTTTGCCGTTCCGATTGCGAGATTCCGGACGAAACGCGCGACAAGATTGCCCTGTTCTGCGACGTGGAACCAGAGGCCGTGATCGGGCTGCCGACCGCGGCGACGATCTACGAAGTGCCGCTAATCCTCGAATCGGCCGGTTTGGGAGCCTTCGTCGCCGAGCGGTTCGCGCTCCCAACGCAATCCGACCTCGATGCCTGGGCGGAGATGGTCGAGCACATCCAGCGGGAAAAGAAGACGATCCGGATCGGGCTGGTCGGCAAATACGTTGAATTGCACGACGCCTACATCAGCGTGACCGAATCGCTGATGCACGCCGGTCTCCAGCACAACGTAGACATCGACGTGGTTTGGATCAACTCGGAAACGGCCAGCGGCGAGGATATGGAGCGCGAGCTCCGCAAGGTCTCCGGCGTCGTGGTGCCGGGCGGGTTCGGGCCGAGGGGCATCGAAGGCAAGGTGCACGCCGTGCGGTTCGCGCGCGAGCGCGGCATCCCCTACCTCGGCCTCTGCTACGGGCTGCACATGGCGGTGATCGAGGTCGCCCGCAACGTCTGCGGGCTGGAGGGCGCCAACTCGACCGAGATCGACCCGCAAACGCCCCACCCCGTGATCGACCTGATGCCGGGCCAGCACGGCGTGGAGATGGGCGGCACGATGCGGCTCGGCCTCTGGCCGTGCCAGCTTAAGCCTGGCAGCATCGCTGGCGAGGCGTACGCCTCGGAGATGGTCCAGGAACGGCACCGGCACCGGTTCGAAGTCAACAATGCCTACCGCGACCAGCTCGAAGCGGCGGGCCTGATCGTTAGCGGCGCCTCGCCAGACAATCACCTGGCGGAAATCATGGAATTCGCCGGACACCCGTTCTTCGTCGGGGTCCAGTTCCACCCGGAACTGCGGAGCCGGCCCAACCGGCCGCACCCGCTCTTCCTCGACTTCATCAAGGCGTCGGTTTCGACCTTCCCGGAAGGCGCCCAGCGCACCCTGCCGCTTGCCGATGAGGCGGAGGATGCCAGACGGGTCATGGTCAACGCCTGACCCTGGCGCCAAGGAGTGGCGTGGCGTGGCGTGGATTCGTGCAGCAAACTCTGGGCGAAATACGGGCGGACACAGGCTCGACATGACCTCATGGCCTCATTGTCGCACTCGGTCGAGCCAGTTCCGCCCGGTTGGTGGCTACCCACGAGCTCCGGAATGCCATCGCCCCTCATCACCACACGGGCGGAAATCCCAGTCTACCCATCAACTCACCATCCGGCTTCGAGCTGTCCGCAGGCGTCGTAGAAGAACGCCTGGATCTGGACTTCGCCCACGGGTTCGGTTCCCGGAAGCGCGATCGATTCGAACAGCAACTCGTCACTGCCGGCTGGCAACAGCCACGGAAACGCTTCCTCGATGAGCTCACCCATCGACTCTGATAACTGGACTCCTTGTCCCAGTTCGTTCGATCGGCTCGAAATCAGTGCGAAACCCAGAGTGCAGCCCGCATCGTCGAGATAGGGCTCGAACGCAGACGCCAATGCGTTCTCGGCATCTTCGACGGCGTCCCGATCTCCATTGACCACTCCGCCGAGGTCGACCTGGACCGAAAGTTGAACCGACTCTGGAGCCAAGCCAGTGGACGCCGTCGTTGCCTCTTCGAGGCTTGCGATCGTTGCGCGGGCATCATCCAGGTCCGCCTCCACCGTCTGCAACTCTGCATCGATTGCGTCAATGGTGGGCTGCAATGGACTCACGGTTGGAGTGGGCGTAGGAGTCGGCGGGACGGTTGGCACGGGCGTCGGTGTGGGAGCCGTTGTGACCTGACCCAGGAGATTTTCGGGTTGCGAGAACGGCAGCTCCCAGCCAATCGGCAGGTCCGACACGCTCGGCATGAGCGACTCCGGGGCATCGGAGGCGTCGGAGACAAACCCCTCCAGATAGTCCGCGAGATAATTGATCGTGTCGCCGCCCAGCGACACCGACCAAACGTACAGGATATTCGGACCAACTCGAACAAGTGCATGGACATCTTTTGCCGACCACCCGAGCGAGATATCTTCGGATTCGGCAATGAAGGCAGCCCGGTCGTCCCCAACAGTGCCGAAACTCACCAGGCGATAATCCCGGAAATGATCCGGCTTGTCCCGTTCAGCCACATCGAGGTAGTGGTCGACCAGCGGCTGGAACTCGGTTTCGGCCTCAGGGATCGACCCAAACCCAATGACGGTGAAGAACATCGTGATCGGTTCTTCGAGAAACGTGTCACCGGTGACCCTGGTGGCGGCCGCCCGCTGGGCAAACGTTGCGTTCGGCACATACGGGGGCAGCAGCGAGTCCCCGTCATCATCTTCCTGAGCGGTAGTTATGGCTGGAATCAGGACCGTGCAAAGCGCCAGCATGACAATCAGGAAGCGTCGACGTGTCATGTGAAGTTCCCCTGTTGCGCAATTCGCGGAACCTGGTTCGGAATCAATCATACGAATATTTGAATACAAAGTCCGCAAGTTTTGCCGAGACACCCATCATTTGCGGGTGCCGCAGTGGCAGAAGCTATCCGGGACGTTGACCGGTATTGCCCACCACGGGCGGACACAAGGTCCGCAGCCCTACGAATTCACGCCTTTCGATGCCTCGCTCCGCTGCCGCAGCTACTCGACTACGCCGTGTTTGCGATATGCACGCGATTCAACCAGATCCCGTTCGATCGAGCGCCGCACGCAGACGCAAACATTCGATCGACCGCGCGCAAAGGTTGCCTGCGGCCGTGCTGAACGCTTGGTCATTCGCATCGAATGCATCCTGATCCTCGTGGAACAGGTACAGGGCGCCGACAGGTTGGCGGTCGATCTGGACCGGCGCCACCAGCAGGGTTTCGGCCCCCAGGGCCGTCATCAGCTCCAGCTCCGCACGGCCGGTGTCATTCCGGGTCGTGATCACTGCGGCGCGACGGGAGAATGCCAGGATTGTCGTGGACATTGCAATCGGGTCGTCCATGTTCAGGACCGGCAAGCCGTCAGGGTCCGTCGTGGAGACCGCGGGCGCAAGTCGACCGGCGCCGTCGAGCACCAGCGCCAGGCCGCACCCACTGCTTAGGGCTCCCCTCAGGCCTTCGAGCGCGTGCCCCATTGCGTCGGCTTCGGAGGCCGCCGCCGGGCTGGCGATCAACGTGATCAACGCGTCGGCCCGCCGGCGGGCGCGTTCGAGCGAGGCCAACCGTTCCTGGTCATGGCGTTCCCGTTCCCGCGCGGCTGAAATGTTGCGCCCAATGTACACGGCGCCGGTGATGTCGCCGTCGACGACGATGGGCCGGGCGCTAACGAGGGCGCGCTGGACCCGGCCGTCCGCACGCTCGACATCGTATTCCCAATCCGTCACACTCTCGCCTCGCAGCGCGCGGGCGAGAGGATGACGATCGCGGTCGATCAGCGTACCGTCGAGTTCCCGCCGGGCAGCTACGCCCGCATTGGCCAGGGCGTCCGAGCCCATCGCCGGAGTCGGACCGCCTTCCCCACTGTTGAAGATCTTGTCGGTCCGATTGATGAGGTTGAGTCGCCCGTCCGTATCGCAGGCCCGTACCTGATCCCCCATCTGGTCCAGGATCGCCGATAGCTGGTTGATCCGGAACCGTTGTTCCTGGCGCAGCATGGCGTGGTCGACGGCGAGGGCGATTTGGTTCCCCAGCACCTGGGCGAGCGCCAGGTGGTCTTCGTCCAGGTCGAGCCGTTCACCTTGACGATCGCCGAACAGGGTGCCGATCGTATGATTGCGCACCCGCAACGGCACGATCAGCAAGGGTCCCTTGGGGAGTACCGCGGACGCGCCGGAACTCTCGGCGAACTCGGTCTGCGGGGCGAGGCTGATCCGGGCGTTGCCGAGATCAATAGCCGCAAACATGCGAGTGAACGTCGCTGAAATCGTCGAGGTGTCTGGAATCGACGAGAACGCCGGCCCTACCGAAGCCAGCCGTTGGTTCGAACCATCACTGGTCCGGATCACCCATAGCGAGGCGCGCGTGAGGCCGAACGTGACCGTGAACCGGTTGGCGAGCGCCTGCCCGAATACTTCGAGGCTCAGCTCCGACGAGGCCGTGTGGATGATCTCGAACATGGTCGCGAGGCGGCGGGCGATCTCGATGCGCCCGCCGATCGCCTCATCGAGCGCCGGATCGTGAATCTTGATCGGCTTTGGCTCCTGCCGATGCCGGCGTGGGGCCCGCTCGCGCATCGGCTCCCAATTGGCGAGCTCCTGCCCCGTGATCAGGGCCATCCGGCCGAGCCTGGTGACAGGCAACCGGCCCTGCCGCACCGCGCGCGAGACGGTGTGGTACGACACGCCCTTGATCGTGGCCGCTTCGGTCATCGTGTATCGCTCGGTTTCCCTCAGCGCGAAGGCGTCAACCGGTTCAGGGACCGAGCCTCCGTCCAGCGAGTCATTTTCCTTCATGCCGATCCCTCAGTCGCGGTTCGCGTCGCAACGCGGCTCGAACCGGCTTCCTTGCCGGAACCGGGGTTCGCGGCCAGCGCATGTCACACCGGGGACCCTGGGAACAGAAGAAAGACGCTGACCTGGCGGGAGTTGACGCCGGCGGCGCCGGTGTGGCGCGGTTCCAGCCACGAAGCCTTGATACGGGGAATCTCATCGACCGAAGTGTCGCACACGCGCCCGATTGTTATGGAGAATCAGCACCATGATCATTGTTAAATCTTGCTCGGATACGCTCGTCCTTTTCGACGACGGCATCGTGCATCGTGCGCTGGAACGCCGCCATTCGGGTGCGAATTCCGGCATCTCCCACGCCCAGGATGCGCACCGCCAGCAGGCCGGCGTTGCGGGCGTTGCCGATCGCCACCGTCGCGACCGGCACGCCGGCGGGCATCTGCACCATCGAGAGCAGGGCGTCGATTCCCGCCAGGCCAGCCATCGTCGCGGCAACGACCGGTACGCCGATCACGGGCAGGGGCGTG
>JBGTNF010000363.1:0-3075 GCA_041743205.1 Thermomicrobiales bacterium
GTTGAACGGGGGTCGCCTGGACGTCATCGACGAACTCTACGCGCCGGAGCTGGCGGATGAAGCCAAAGCCTGGATCGCTCCGTTCCAGCGATCGTTCCCGGATATGCGGATGGAGGTGATCGAACTCGTCGCGGAAGGCGATCTGGTCGTGGGGCGGTTCACCTGTTCGGCCACGCACACCGGGACCTGGCTGGGACATGCGCCGACCGGCAGCCGCTTCGAGGGGATCGACGAGGTGTCGTTCTTTCGCTTCCAGGATGGCCGGATCGTGCATTCCTGGGGCATCGAGGACAACCCTCGCGCGCCTAACGCAGCTCGAACTGCTCTGAGCGCCGCGACCTACATTCGTGGGGTTCGGCCTGCCGCCAGCCCGGCCATTCCAGGGTAAGCGTAGCCGGTGCCCCAGAATGGCAGGTAGCCATAGTAGCCGTAGGTGTCGGCATAGTAGTTGTCGGGCAACTCCGTCAACTCGGGGTCGTACGGTGGACCACCGACGATCCGGTCGCGCGTCTGGTCGACCCGCACCTTGTCGTCCTCGATGCTGGAAACGGCATCGACCGGGATCAGGAACGTCTTTTCACCAATGCCCAGAAACCCGCCGGCTGCCACCTGAAGAAAGCGGACCTTCCTCTCCTCGTCGTCTATGAGCAACCCGTCAATTGAGCCAATGTCCTCGCCGGACTGGTCGATCACGGTGTGCCCTCGAATATCTTCGGTGGGATCGGCGACGGTCAAGTCGGTATCGCCCAGCTTGACGAGGGTTGGCTGCGTTTGCTCAGTCATCACATGTTCCTTTATTGAATCGAAACCCGCCATACTGTCGACTTATTAAATGATGCAGACTTCCACCTTCGACGATACTGCATGACGCCCATCGATTCCGAAACCCTAGCTTATCGCATTATCGCTGCCTCGATCAAGTCCGGCCAAGGTTCGCGAGGGCTACCTGTATCCGGGCCAAATCCAGATATGACCCAGCCCATCACGGCGGCCGGGGCCATGACGTGTACCATGAACGGGGAGGACGCTCATGAACGCGGATGCATTCTTCGTCAACTGGTCCGGCCTGGTTCGCACCTTGGTTGTCGGCGTGCTGGCCTATGCCGGGCTGGTGCTTATTCTGCGAATCTCCGGAAAACGGACGCTCTCGAAGATGAATGCCTTCGATCTGGTGGTGACCGTGGCGTTGGGTTCGACGCTGGCGACCATCATCCTCAGCAAGGACGTAGCGCTGGCCGAGGGCCTGCTCGCCTTCGCGTTGCTTATCGGCCTGCAATACGCCGTCACCTGGTCCTCGATCCGTTCTCGCACCGTCAGCCGGCTCGTGAAGTCCGACCCAACCTTGCTCTACTATCGCGGGGATTTCCTGCGCGACCAGCTACGTCGCTCGCGAGTAAGTGAAGACGACGTGGCGGCGGCTATTCGCCAGGAGGGCATCGCCTCGTTCGGTGATGTCGAAGCCGTGGTGCTGGAAACGGACGGCACGATAGCCGTTGTCTCAACCAGCAATTCACGGTCCGATACACTCGTGTCGGTGGCGGGCATGCGGCGATAGGGAGATGAACGAAGAGCTGGGCGACATGCACAAGGGGTTCACGGTTGGAAGCATTCGGAATCCGATTCGTTGGGATCAACACGGAAAACGCCCAAAAGCTTCTTCTGACCGTGGCGCTGATCGGCTTATTCTGGCTCCTGCGCGTCGCCCTCCGACGCCTTGCGCACCTGGTCCAGATCAAGCGTCCCGATCCCCAGACCACGTTCTGGTCGCGGCAGGGCATCAACCTTGGCACGACCGCCCTGCTCGTGTTGGGCCTACTCTCGATCTGGTTCGATGATCCGACCCGGTTGGCCACGGCGCTGGGCCTGGTCACCGCCGGGTTGGCCTTCGCGCTCCAGAACGTCGTGACCTCGATTGCCGGCTACTTCGTAATCCTGCGCGGCAACACGTTCAATGTCGGGGACCGGATCACGATGGGCGGGGTGCGCGGCGATGTGATCGGCCTTGGGTTCATTCAGACCACGATCATGGAAATGGGCCAGCCACCGGCCGTCCAGGCGGCTGACCCGGCGATGTGGGTCAAGAGCCGCCAGTTCACCGGCCGGATCGTCACTGTCAGCAACGACAAGATCTTCAACGAGCCAGTTTACAACTACACCCGGGATTTCCCCTATGTGTGGGAGGAAATCGCCATTCCCATCACCTACGCCACCGATTCGGCCCACGTTGAAGCGATCCTGCTTGGGATCGCTCAACGCCAGACCCGGAACGTCGCCGAGCAGAGCCAGGCGGCCATGGACACGATGATGACCCGGTACTTCATGCAGCCGGCCTCAATCGAACCGAAGGTGTTCTACCGCCTCACTGACAACTGGCTCGAGTTGACGGTGCGGTTTCTGGCCGAGGACCGGGGGATTCGGGACCTGAAGGATGCGATAAGCCGCGATATCCTGCGCGAGTTCAACGAGGCGGGGATCGGCCTGGCGTCGGCCACCTACGATATCGTGGGGTTGCCGCCGATCAGGATCGTGCCGGCCGGGCCGAACGGCGAGAGCGTCCCGGTGACGTGATCGGCCGCCGGCTCGAATCGCCGCCCGTCGCCCATCTCGACAGCGGCGATCAGGCATTGGCACAGCCGTCAGGCATGGCCCGCTGGACGCGCCTGCTGGGCAACTCGCTTCCAGGTGCGTTGGCGAGGTCGGCCGTCGATCAAGCACCAAACACGGAGCGCTCTCTCCATCGTCGCCAGTATCGCCACAAAGCGCTTGTCAGCCTGGAACCGGCGTGGGCGTCGGCGGGGAAGTAGCGAGCATATGTCGTCGATTGGGTCAGGTCCGACCCAACGCTCAAAGCGCTCAGGCAGCTGACGCACGGTTTGGATTTCATGCCTACGGTCAATCGAGGCGCTTCGGCAAATGGCAAGGGGCCTGTGGGCAGCCGGCAGCCATCCGGGAAACGAAGATCGCCGGCCCGGCCTCGCTATACACCTGCCAGATCAATCCGCGTTGTAGGTCATCGAGCTTGATGGCTCGGGCGGCGGCCCGGCCCGCCGATCGAGCGTGGCGCCGTCGCGGCCC
>JBGTNF010000364.1:0-6038 GCA_041743205.1 Thermomicrobiales bacterium
CGTCGCGATCACGGTCCCGATCTCCTCGGGGGTATAGGTCGGCGGTCGGCCGACCCGCGGCGCATCGGCCAGACCCGCGAGCCCCTGGGCATTGAACCGCCTGATCCAGTGCCGGACGGTCGCGTCACGGGTCCCGGCCAGCGCGACGATCTCGCGGACGCGCTTCCCCTCGTGGGAGAGCCAGCAGATGCGGGCCCGGTCGCGCATCCGCGCTTCCACCTTCTGGCCCTGGGCCAAGCCGCGGAGGTCGGTGGTTTCCCCCTCGGTCAGCGGGCGAAGCAGCAACAATTCGGCCACGGGGAACCTCCTTCATATCGAGGACCCTATCGTATCATCACCCCCACCTATTTACCGGATGGACCACTTAGAGCCGCTGCCATGAGGGTTGCGCGGTGGCTGCGGTGCTGCCTGGGGCGGACAACAGATTCGACAAGGACGTGATTGCCCAGATAGAGATCACTGGTAGTCGTTATGCCAGTTTTTCGCAAGACCGTTCCAACCGTCGATGAGTGAAGCAACCTCCGCTTGTGCTCGACGACCATGCTCAGCCGCTCCTCCGGTTCTTGGCGAATCCGGCCGTAGCCGCGACGGGCGGAGCAAGCTCCGCAACCGTACAGCACATGATCTGGACTGTGTCTCTGCAAGACCTGTGGCGCACCCACCGCACCAGCGCGGACTTTCGACTCTGACTAAACCGTGGTAGAACGGGGTAAAGAAACTCAGCACCATGGAGTCCATCATGACCCGTCCAGCCATCCACCCCGGCGTCCACATCGCCAATGAACTCGAAGAACTCAACATGTCGGCGTCGCAATTGGCGAAGGATTTGGGCATCCCTGCCAATCGCCTCACCGAGATTATCCGTGGCCGGCGCGGCATCTCGGCCGACACCGCGCTCCGTCTCGCCCAATGGCTCGGAACGACGCCTCAACTGTGGATGAACCTGCAGAAGAACTACGAGCTTCGTCTCGCCATGAATGAGCACGGCGAGGAAATCGCCCGCACCGTTCGCCCGCGGGTCGCCGCCTGAAATCGTGGCCAGGTTCATTGCCCCGGAAAACGCCGTGATGGACAACCACATCCTCTTGATGGGCATAACCGGTTCCACCGCATACGGGATGGCGACCGAGACCAGCGACGTCGACCGGCTTGGCGTCCACCAGGCCAGGAACCGGGAACTGCTCGGCCTGACCCGGCCGGAAGAGACCTACGTCACCACCGCGCCGGACACCACGACCCACGAATTGGGCAAGTTCGTCCGGCTGGCGGTCAAGGTCAACCCCACGATCCTCGAACTTTTGTACCTGGACGTGTACGAAACGGTCCACCCGGCGGGCCAGCTGCTGATCGACAACCGCGATCTCTTCCTGAGCCAGACCGTGCTCCAGAGTTACGGCGGGTATGTCATGTCCCAGGTCCGGCGGCTCCAGGCGCGCGGCGACTCCTTCGGTCCCGACACTCGGAACCGCTATGCCAAGCACGCCCGCCACATCTTCCGCCTGCTGCAGCAGGGCCGGTCATTGCTGGAAACCGGGGCGATCGACGTCAAGGTCGACAACCGCGAGGAGCTGTTCGAAATCGGCGCCATGCCACCGGCCCAGGTCGTCGCCCGCTTCGAGGCCGAATTCGCGCGCTTTCAGGCCACGCCGCACTCGCTCCCGGCGGAGCCAGACCTGGCCGCGATCAATGACCTGCTGATCCACATCCGGGAAACGTGGGGTTAGGGATTCCCTCCCGGACTCTGGAACGTCTGGACGGATCCATCCCATTGCTCGTTGCTCAGGTCGTGCTCCACCAACCGCCCTTGCGTGTAGTCCCCAATGACCGTGCGCCAGAAGGCGCGGGCCGGAACATTCCGCCGCAGCTGGGCCACTTCCCATTCACCGGTGAAGCGGTCGAACAACGTCCGCGCCGCCACACCGCCGACACCCTGGCCGCGCCACCGGCGAAGGACGAAGAATTCGGCGACACTGCTGACTGGCCCCGAGCGATCGAGGCGGGAATGGCTGTTCCGGAGCGCGAATCCGGCCAGCTCGCCTTCGGCGAAGAAGATGAACGGAGCCCGGCCTTCGGCTTCACCCTCCTCGGTCCAGTAATGGGGAAGCCATCGATACGCGAAGCGCCCGTCATCGCCGATCGGCCAGCGCCCGAACGCGCTCAGGTCGTGCAGGTAGAGCTGCATGAGGTTGGCGATCGTTGGCGCGTCGTCCAGCTGGGCGACCCTGAATTCGAGCGCCTGCAAGGTCACGATGCCGCCTCGTCCCGGCCCATATCCTGGTGGTCCCAATCATCATTGCCCTGAAGCAGGGCGCGAATGTGGTTGATCTCGCCGACGTGATAGAGCGGGTGCTGGATCATCAGCTCGATGATCCGGCGCGTTTCGTACTCGTCTCCCCACGGCGCCTTCCGAAGCTCGCCGAGCTGGTCGTCGGACAGCCTCGCGAGGCTGTCGCGCAGGACGGCGTGCGCCCGACGCAGCCAGGCGGTGGTCGCCTCCGGGGTATCGCCGGGGCCGACGCCGTCGACGACACGGTCGCCCCAGTCACGGGAGCCATCGCCGAACGCGTGACTCTCGTACATGAGAAAGGTTGCGCCGAGGTGGATGACGAGTTCCCGAATCGTGCGTCCCCCGCCTGGCGGCAGCTGGGACCACTGCCCGGGTTCGACGTTGTGGAGATTCCAGAGCAGCGAGTGCCAGTGATCCCAGCCGAACCCGTGTTCTTCCAGGATGTGGTCGAACATGGTCACCAGTTCGCTGATTGCCACGGTTGATGGTGATGGTTCTGCTGTCACGATTTCCCTCTGTTCCCGAGCGAGGCGACGTTTCCCTGCTCCGGGTAACGCCGGAGCAGCCCGGACGTCAGCAGCTCCGGCCAGTGTGGGGCACGCTGCGGACACATCAGGTCCGCGTTCGCCTCCAGCAAGGAGAGCGCACCCATCACCAGGCGCGTACCCACCGCAAACGCCTGATCGCCAAGCCCGAGGCAGGGTAGCAAATCCTCGCGGTTGCCAGTCGCCATGGACGATGCTTTTCCTCGACGACGATCTCGAACGCCACATCGACGGTCGTGGCGACGATGACCGGTTCGTCGTCAGTCATGACCCGGCCCTCTCCGTCCAGGGATTGAGCGTCCTGATCCCCAGGTCCTGAAAATCGCGCTCATTGCGGGTGACGACCATGAGTCCATGCTGATGTGCTATGGCCGCCAGCCAGACATCCATGATCCGCCGTACGTTGATGTTCAGATGATGACGTCCAAGCAAGGTTCCGCAGATATCCGCGGTTTGCGCGTCGATGCCGAGAATGCGTCCCATGAAACGGGCGGGCACGTCTTCGGTCAACCAGCGTTCCAGGCGCTGGCGGCGCTTACCTGCCGGCATCATTTCTATGCCGCGTCGAACCTCCATGATCGTCACCACACTGAGCATGAGGTCGTACTCGCGTCGAGTCATCATCCAGCCCGTCACCAACGGATGGGGGGATGCCTTCATCGCTTCCGACACGACATTGGTGTCCAGGAGATATCTCAAAAGTCGATCTTCCGAAGATCCGCGATCGTATCAGGGTGCCGGGTGATATCGAGCTCTCCATGATCCAATCCCGACCGGCGAAAGAACTCGGCCAGCGTTTCCTTTGATTGGCCCAGGTCACTCAACTCCGTGATTGGCACGATCGCGGCGCGTTCGTCGCCGTTCGTCAGCACCGTCTGTGCCTGGCCATCTTCGACTTCATCGATGATCTCATCAAGATGCGCCTTGGCTTCCGCCACCGGCCACGATGTCGAATGCGGCTCTTTCCGGATCGCCATCAGCTCGCCTCCTGCTCCTCATGCACCAGCGGCAACCCGGCCTTGCGCCGCCGCCAGTCTTCCATGGACACCACGTAGGCCACCGGTTTGCCGCGCCGCGTGATCAATTGCGGACCGTACTGCTCGGCGCGATCGATGATCTCGCTCAGCTTGGCCCGGGCCTCGGTCATGGTCCACGCATTCGATGCACGATAGGGTCGTTTCGCCACGGTTCCACCTCCAGAATGACTACATTGACCATTGTAGTCATTCTGGTCAATCCTCATATCCAGCAAGTCGTCAAATCTCCGAACTTACCCTCGCCGGCCTGTATAATCGAGGTCACCTTCCAGGCCGGACCAGCCAGCCGGAACCGTTCCCAGGGAATCGAGGCCGCCATGCAGATCACCCTTCCCGCCGACGCCCAGGCCATCATCGACCGCGAGATCGCATCGGGCCGCTACGCCACCCGTGAGGAGGTCATCGTCGATGCCCTGAAGCAGCTCGATGATGGATACGGACAGTACGACGCGATGAGCGATCCCATCTTTCGGGCATCGCTGGCGCAGGCGGATCGCGGGGAGGTACGGCCACTCACCAGGGCCGTGATGGATGAACTCGGCGCCCGTGCCCGCGAGAACGCTCGATTGGGCAAACCGATTCGTGACGATGTCAAATATTGATCTCTCCTTTTCGGTCGAAGCCGAAGAGGATATCGACAATGTTCTCGCCTACACATTCGACACGTGGGGAACCGCTCAGGAGGCAGCCTATCGAGTCGTTATCTGGAACGCCTTCCAGCGCATCCAGGCGTTCCCGGAAATCGGGCGACAGGTATCGGACGAGCGGGCGGACGTTCGCGAACACATCCTCCAGCATCACATCACTCTCTACCGGTACGCCGACAACACCATCACCATCCTCCGCGTCGTGAACCCACGGCACCGACGACGCTCATCCACAACGAGAGAGTGAGTCCAGCCATCGACGTCATGCCACCAATTCCCATTTTCGATGGCCACAATGATGCCGCGTTCCAGCTCGCTTCGTTTGATCAAGAACACATTGCGGCCTTCCTCAGCGGCACGGCCAGAGGGCATATCGACCTCCCGAGGGCCAGTCGCGGCTATTTCCGCGGCGGTTTGTTCGCGATGATGCTGCCTTCGCCTGCCACGCCCGACACGGAAGGCGATCCCGCCTTCCGCATCACCGGAACCGGGTATGAGGTCAAGCTCGCTCCACCGATTCCACACGACGAGGCATTGGCGTCCTGCCTCGCCCAGATCGCTGGCTTGACGCATCTCGCGGACGAATCCGATGGACACATCCGAATTGCCCGAACGGCGGCCGAGATCGAAGCGTGCTGGAGCGATGACTCGCTCGCAATCGTCTTGCACCTTGAGGGCGCCGAAGCCATTAGTCCCGACCTTTCCACGCTCGACACGCTGTACGAAGCAGGCCTTCGCTCGCTTGGTATCGTCTGGAGCCGGCCCAATGCGTTCGGCCTTGGCGTGCCTTTCCGGTTCCCCGCCTCGCCGGATACCGGTCCGGGCCTGACCGAAGCGGGCATTGGGCTCGTCAAGCGGTGCAATGCGTTGGGAATCCTGATCGATGTCTCCCACCTCAACGAACAGGGTTTCTGGGATGTCGTCCACCACAGCCGGGCGCCCGTGGTGGCAACCCATTCCTCCGCTCACGCCATCTGCCCGACGACCCGCAACCTCACGGACGACCAGCTCGTGGCGATTAGGGATTCGCATGGACTCGTCGGCGTCAACTTCGAGGTGAGCGCGACGCGTCCCGACGGTTACGACGAGCCGGACACGCCAATCGATATCCTCATCGCCCATGTCGATTACCTGGTCCAACGGATCGGGATCGATCGCGTCGGGTTTGGATCGGATTTCGACGGAGCCACGATCCCATCCGCACTCGGCGATGTCGCCGGACTCCCCGTGCTCATGAAGGCCCTCCATCAACGTGGATATGCCAGGACATCGTTGGAGAAACTCGCCTATCGCAACTGGTTACGCATGCTCGACGCCACGTGGCAGCCGACCGCCTGAACCGTCGAACTCTCGTAACCACCCGGCTGGCTACTCCCGGCGCAGCCAGACCGTCATCGGGCCGGCGCCGCGATTGGCCCAGGCGTAGTACGGAATCGCGGTCAGCGTCACGCTCGAACGCCCGGCCCGGTCCCGCGCCAGCGAATCGAGCGAACGGTAGAGCGCGCCGTCCCACCCCGGCGCC
>JBGTNF010000365.1:0-4652 GCA_041743205.1 Thermomicrobiales bacterium
ATCCGCAGGTTGGCCCGTCGCGGTCGGCCAATCGCCCGGCAGGACCTGTGACCCAAAACACCCCCGAACAATCAACTGGCGGCCTATCGCGCGGCGACGACCTGTTCATCGGCCTGATCGTCTTCCTCGGCGGCATGACCAGCATCGGCACCGAGCTGAGCCTGTCGCGGCTGATTGCGCCGTTCTTCGGCGACTCCACCTTCATCTGGGCCAACCTGATCGGCCTGACCCTTACCTTCCTCGCGATTGGCTACTGGCTCGGTGGACGCCTCGCCGACCGGTTTCCCCGGCTGTGGGCGCTCTATTCGATCACGGCGATGGCGGCGGTCTGGAGCGCGCTGCTGCCCTACCTCGCGCGGCCGATCCTCCAGCTTTCACTGGATGCTTTCGACGATGTCGCGGTCGGCGCGTTCTACGGCTCGCTGGTGGGGGTGCTGCTGATCCTGGCCGTGCCGATCACGCTGCTCGGCTTCGTCAGCCCCTATGCGATCCGGCTGCGGATGACCGATGTCGGCCACGCCGGCAACACCTCCGGCAACACCTACGCGCTGGGCACGTTCGGCTCGATCGCCGGATCCTTCCTGCCGGTGCTGGTGCTGATCCCGTGGGTCGGCACGCGGCGGACCTTCCTGATCCTCGGCGGGCTGCTGTTCATCCCCTCGATCATCGGGCTGTTGCGGCTGCGAGCCGTGCCCCAGGCCGCCTTCGCGACGATGCTCGCGCTTGCGGTTGCGACCGTGTCGCTGGTCAACGCCGGCGGCGCGATCCGCCCGGCGCAGGGCGGCGAACTCGTCTACGAAACGGAATCGAGCGACAACTACATCCAGGTCGTGCGGGACGGCAATGCCTACGAGCTCTCGCTCAACGAGGGCCACGCGACTCACTCGATCTACGATCCAACCCAGCCGCTGACCCAGGGACCGTGGGACTACTTCATGGTCGGCCCCCTCTTCTACCCGCAATCGGGGCCAGCCGAAATCGAGAGCGCGCTCCTGATCGGGTTGGCAGGCGGCACGGTCAGCAAGCAGTTGACGGCGGCCTATGGTCCCATCCCTATCGACGGCGTCGAGATCGATGGCGAGATCGCCGAGGTTGGGCGGGAGTGGTTCGACATGAACGAGCCGAACCTTAACGTGATCGTCGAGGATGGACGTTATGTCTTGCGTACGACGGACGAGCAGTACGGCCTGATTGGGGTCGATGCCTACAAGCAGCCCTACATCCCATTCCAGCTCACGACGCGGGAGTTCTTCCAGGAAGTCTCGGACCGGTTGACGCCGGAGGGCGTGGCCGTGATCAACGTCGGCCGCACCGAAACCGATTACCGGCTCGTCGACGTGATCTCGTCGACGATGAAGGATGTCTTCCCCAACGTCTACATCATCGACACCGAGCGGTACACGAACAGCATCGTGATCGCGACCAACTCGCCGACGGCGCTGGCCAACTTCGAGGCGTCGGTGGCGGCCCAGGCGCCGGGCTCGCTGGTCCGCCAGGTGGGCGAGTCCAGCCTCGCCAGCGGCGACATTCGGGAAGTGACCGAGGTGACGACGGTCTACACCGACGACCACGCGCCGGTCGAGCGGGTGGTCGACCTGATCATCCTCGGCGAAGCCCGCAACGAGGGCGAGGAGCAGCCATGACCCACGGACTCGTGCATGAGGAGCTTCCCGGCGTCCCCAGCCTTACGACCCTGCCCCGGGCGTTGCGCTCGACGCTGCTGGCGTCCGTTTCCTTCGTGCGCCACGGCCTGACCTATCGCGTGCCCGGCCTGGGCAAAGCCGATGGCAATGTCGGCCTCGGCGCACCCCGCGACCGCGAGGACGCCTGGGAGATGCGGAAGCTATGGTGCGCCGACATCGGGATCGATCCGGAGCGGATCGTGACGATGGGCCAGGTCCACGGCCGGGACGTCCTTCGGGTACGTGCCGAGGATGCCGGCAAGGGCGCGTGCGATCCGGCGACGCACCTCGGCTACGCCGACGCCCTGATCACCGACTCGCCCGGAGTGGTGCTGACCACGCTGCACGCCGATTGCCAGCCGATCCTGCTCGTCGATCCGGTCCGCCGGGCGGTTGGAGCCGTTCACGCTGGCTGGCGGGGCACGGTGGCCGATGTCGGCGGCGCGGCGGTGGCGGCAATGGGCCGGGAGTTCGGCAGTGACCCGGCCGACCTGCTCGCCTACCTGGGACCGGCGATCGGGCCTGAGCAGAACGAGGTCGGCGATGAGGTGATCGAGGCCTGGCTGGCGCAGGCGGCCGATCTTGGCGAAATGGCGCAGGCGGCGGTGCTCAAGCCCGGTCCGAAGCACCACTTCGACGTGTCGACCGCGAACCGCCTGCTGTTGCTGCGCGCCGGTCTGGCCCCGGAGCACATCGAGGCGTCGGACATTTGCACGAAAACCAGCAAGGATTCGTGGTTCTCGCACCGCGGTCATGGGCCGAACGCCGGACGCGAGGGCGCGTTGATCGCGATCATGGACGACGCGTCATGATGCCCAAACCGGACGAGTCGTCGTGGCTGGCGCGAAACATCGACGATATCCGGGAACGGGTCGATCTCGCCGCGCGCGAAGCCAGGCGGTCGGCTGACGAGATCACGATCGTCGCCGTCTCCAAAACGCACCCGCGGAAACTGGTCGACGAGGCGCACACCCTGGGGCTCGACGTGTTCGGGGAGAACCGGGTTCAGGAGGCGGCGGCCAAGTTCGGCGACGCGCTGCCGACCGCCATGAGGGTGCATCTGATCGGGCAGCTCCAGACCAACAAGGCGAGGGCGGCGTTGGCGCTTTTCGACCGGATCGAGTCGGTCGACCGGCCCTCGCTGGTCGCGGCGCTGGAGAAGGAAGCGGCGAAGGCGGAAACGCTGGTCTCGGTGCTGGCGCAGGTCAATATCGGGCGCGAGCTGCAGAAATCGGGGTGCCCGCCGGAGGAGGCGTTGGCGCTGGTCGATGCGATCCGGACGGCGGAGCACCTGCGGTTGGACGGCCTGATGGGGATCGCGCCAATGGTCGCCGACGCCGAGGAGGCGCGTCCCTACTTCCGGCTGCTGCGGGAGCTTCGCGATGAAATCGGCCGGGAACGGCCGGATATCGACTTGCCGGTGCTCTCGATGGGGATGAGCGGCGACTTCGAGGCGGCGATCCTGGAGGGCGCGACGCACGTCCGGATCGGTTCGGCGATTTTCGGCGCGCGGTAGCCTGTCATCGACTGCAGTTGCTTCAGTACATCAGTAGTTCGATCATTTCGGCACGGGCTGCACGTTGCAACGCATGATCGAACGTTGCAATCGGAACGAGAAGCCGAATCGCGAGTTCAAGGTAGGCGGCATCGTAGATCGTCAGTTGATGCCGTTGGGCGAGAAAGAACGTTGTGGTGGAAGCAACATCAATTCCATGAAGATCGACTTCGATCGGCAGCGCGTTGAGATCGTCCAGCCTCGCCAGGCAACCGGGCCAATCAACACGGCCTTTGCGAAGCGCCGTGAGCAAGCTGTTGGCGACTTCATGCTTCCAGACACTTGGCACGATCGCGCCCTCGGCAGCCAACCGCTCGAGGATAGCGTCCGGGGCCGCCACCTCGGTTTCTTTCAGGATCATCGCCGTTGCGACGGAAGCATCAAGCACGAACATCGCTTAAAACCGACGCCCCTCGTTGATCCAGGACTTGATCTCTTCATGGGTGATAGGTCCGACTGGGCTACGGCGGTTTCGTTCCCTTATCCTGGCAATCACTGCTCTTGCTTTCTCAGGATCATGGCGTCGGTTCACCGGACCTATCCTGGCAAATGGCTCTCCTCTCCGAGTGATGACGATCTCTTCCCCCTGATTGGCCCGCTCCAGAAGCTGTGAGAAGTGCGTCTTGGCTTCAAAGGCTCCAATTGTGCTTTGACCATCTTGCGCATGCTGCCTGGCCTCTTCAGTCCTGATCATTGAGTTCGCTCCTGATGCACCCATGACCTGATATCGTCAATGGTTACGGAAAGTCCAATGCGAGTCGCCCGGCTGCACATTTCTTCCATGGCCTGGTGAGCGTCGACGGATCCTGGGGCAACCTTGAACGGGCTTATCCGTACGACTGGTTTACCGTGGCGCGTGACAACAATTTCTTCGCCCAGTTCGGCTCGATCAAGGAGTTTGGAGAACTGCGTCTTTGCCTCGAAGGCGCCGATGGTGTTCATTGCCTTGTCTTCCAATGCGTTGACGCATGCGCTCGTCCAACGCCTCTAGGAGGCTTGTTCCTGCTGCAAATTGGCATCGTCAGCGCCGTTGTTCGCCCGATGGATTAACTCCGCAAATCGGTGCCTGGCTTGAGGGGCGGTTACGTGACTCATCTTGTAGCTCCAATCATCGCAGCCTGTACCAACCAGTCTACCGACCAGTCGGTACAAGTCAATAGGGATCGCGTCCGTCTTGAGGCGGTGACTAGGCAGGCACGAGCGTCGATTCGCTCGGCGCCCGGTCGGCGATGCGGAGCGCTTCGACCAGGGAGCGGTAGAGCGCGTCGGTATCGAGGAGTTCGCGATGCGTGCCTTCGGCGCGGATGCGACCGGCCTCCATCACGATGATCCGATCGGCGTCGATCACGGTCGATAGGCGATGCGCGATCGTGATCACGGCGCCGTGCGTCGAGCGGTCGCGGATCACCGCCTGG
>JBGTNF010000366.1:0-6738 GCA_041743205.1 Thermomicrobiales bacterium
GCCACCACCGTCATCGCGTCGGACACGCCTGGCCTGGCGGTGGCGTGCGCCCGCATCCTGCGCAGCCACCGGTTCCGGGTCTACCTGAGCGACGACCTGATCGGCGTCGAGCTTGGGGGAGCGTTGAAGAACATCATCGCCATCGGCGCCGGGATCGCCGACGGCCTGGGCGCGGGTGACAACGCCAAGGCGGCGTTCATGACGCGCGGAATTGCGGAGATCGCCCGGCTCGGCGTCGCCTGCGAGGCGCAACCATTGACCTTCGCCGGTCTCTCCGGTATCGGCGACCTGATCGCGACCTGCTCCAGCCCCCGCTCGCGGAACCACCAGGTGGGAGTTGCCCTGGCGCGCGGCGAATCGCTCGAAGCCATCACTACATCCATGCGGGAAGTTGCGGAAGGCGTTGGGACGACCCGGGGGGCGATGGAACTGGGACGATCGCTGGGCGTGGAGTTGCCGATCGTGGAGCAGATGTACCGGGTGTTGTTCGAGAATGTCGCCGTTCAGGACGCAATCGACCGCCTGATGGAACGCGAGCCGCGGCACGAAACGCGCTGAACCGAAAGGTGGATGCGCTTGTGGACGCGAGGCACCTTTCACGTCATTCCGTCGGGACGGTTTCCCTCCCCGGGACGGGGAGGGGTCAGGGGTGGGGTGGCAGCCGACCAGAGGAATCTCTTCGCCGCAGCGAACGTTTTGCCTCCTCAACCTTGTTTCGTCGGTCTGCGGACTTCCTCAAGAGATATCGCTGGGCTGCCTCCACTCGCCTGCGGCTCGTTGCGGAATGACGTTGAACTACCCAGCCCGACGATCGATCAGTTGCGCGCGATCCGGCCCGACGCCGACGTAGCGCACCGGGGCGCCGAGATGTCCCTCGATTACGGCGAGGTAGGATCGTGCGTTGGCCGGCAGGTCGGCGAAGGATTGCACCATCGTCGTGTCCGTGGACCAACCAGGCACGAACGTCAGCTCCGGCGCGGCGCCTTCGAGCTCATCGAGCAGCGCGGGCACGTGGCTGAACAGTGTCTCTCTCACGCGGTACCCGGCGCAGACCCCGATTTCGGGCAACACATCGAGCACATCCAGCAGCGTCAAGGCGATCGACGTGATGCCGTTGAGGCGGCTCGTCTGGCGCGCGGCCACGGCGTCGAACCAGCCGGTCCGCCGCGGGCGCCCCGTGTTGACGCCCCACTCTCGGCCCCGCACCCGGATCAACTCGCCGGTTTCATCGAGCAGCTCAGCCGGCATCGGTCCGCCGCCGACGCGGGTGCTGTACGCCTTGTACACGCCAATCACCGACTCTACCTGTGAAGGGGCCACGCCCGAGCCCTGGCAGGCGCCGGCCGCCGTTGGCGAGGACGAGGTGACGTACGGATAGGTGCCGTAGTCGATGTCCAGCATCGCGCCCTGCGCGCACTCGACGATGACCTGCTCCCCAGCGTGCAGTGCATCCTGCACCATCACCTCGGTGGGAACGACCATCGGGCGGATGAATTCGCTTAGTTCGAGCAAGTCCTGGTAGAGCGGCTGGAATTCGATTGGCGGATCGCCGAACACGCCGGCCAGGTTCTGGTTCCGGGCGTCGAGCTCGATCGCGAGCCGGCGGCGCAGGATGTCCGGGCGCAGCAGGTCGCAGACGCGCAAGCCGTGGCGGGACGCCTTGTCGGCGTAGGCCGGGCCGTTGCCGTTGAGCGTCGTGCCGATCTCGTCCTGCTCGCGGCGCTGTTCCTCGAGTTGATCGAGCCGCTTGTGAAACGGCAGCACCAGGTGGGCGCGATCCGAAATCAGCATCCCGGAGGTGTCGATGCCGCGTTCCTGAAGACCGCGAAGTTCTCCGACGAGCGTGGACAATTCGATCACGACTCCGGCGCCGATCACGCACCGCACGTGGGGATTGAGGATGCCGGACGGCACGAGCCGGAGCTTGAAGGTGCCGCCAGCGGTCTGGACGGTGTGGCCGGCGTTGCTGCCGCCGTTGGCTCGGACCACCATCGACGCGTTGGCAGCGAGCGCATCGGTGAGTTTGCCCTTGCCCTCGTCGCCCCACTGGCCGCCCATGATGATCGTTGCTGGCATGACGTCTCGGCTCCCCATGATTCGGCGCTGCTGCGGGTCTTCGTATTCGGGAGAAGACGCGGCGACGACCGGGTTGCCCCGGCCGTGTCACCCGCTCTTCGGTCCAATTGTCGCAGAAAACCCGATTTGGGGCGTGACGACTCATGCCTGGCGCGGAGGAGTCGATAGTGCCCGCAGCTGCTCGAACAGGGCGCGTTCTTCGTCAGAGAGTTCGGAAGGAATCTCGATCGTGGCCCGGGCCAGGAGATCCCCGGCTTCTCCAGAGGTGGAACCCAGTTTCGCCATGCCCTTGCCGCGCAGCCGGAACTGGCGCCCTGCCTGGGTCCCGGCGGGCACCGTCAGGGCAACCTGGCCGTCGAGGGTTGGGATCACCACTTCGCCTCCGAGCACGGCGGTGTAGAAGGGGATGGTCACGGTTTCGATCAGGTCGTCGCCGCTGCGCTCGAACCGTGGATGCGGGACGAGCTTGATGACCAGGTAGACATCACCAGCCGGACCGCCATCACGACCGGGACCGCCGCGCCCGGAGACCCGGACCCTGGAACCGGTGCGAACGCCTTTCGGAATCGTTACTTCCAATTCCTTCATGGAGAGCGTCGTACCGCTGCCGTCGCAGCGCGGGCACATGCCGCCGCGGACCTCGCCGGCCCCCTTGCACAAGGTGCAGGTCTCGGGCGTTCGCACCGAAAGTCGCCGCTGAGTCCCGCTGGCTGCCTCCTCCATGGTGATCGTGGTTGGGGCCTCCAGGTCGTCCCCGCGCCGCGGGCGCGCGACTGCCTGCCGCACCCGGCCGCCGGGGGCCTGCTGCCCGCCGAAGAGCAGGTTGAAGAAATCGGAGAACCGGCCGCCGCTGTCGGCGGACTCGAAGGTGAAGCTGCCGTTCTCCCCTGCGAACCAGGTCCCGAAGTCTTCAGCCGAGCCTGACGATGCCGGGCGACCCGGCATGCCGCCACCGCGTGACGCCTGGTCGGGAGAAACGCCAGCATCCTGGTAGCGCTTCCAGTCTTCGCCGAAGCGATCGTACATCCTGCGTTTGCCATCGTCAGAAAGGACCTCATAGGCTTCGTTGAGGTCCTTGAACTGTTCCTCGGCCTTCGGATCGTCTCGATTCACGTCGGGGTGCAGCTTCTTGGCGCGTCCCCGATAGGCGCCACGGATCGCCGCTCTGTCGGCGCTGCGTTCCACTCCGAGCACGCCGTAGTAATCCTTGAATTTCACTGTGTTGGTCATGGGGCTTGCTCCAGATACCTGATCTGGTTGTATTGTATAAGTTGAGTCACTTCGAAGCAACCCTGCTTGCTCCGTGCTAGGCGCGCCGTTTCGGCTGGAACACGCGGATCACGCGGCTTTGGCCGGTCGCCATCCGCCGGTAACTGCGATTCAACGTCGCGAGACCGATGGGAACCGCGACGAGGTTGGCGATCGGCACGAACGCGGAACAGATCGACACCACGATCACGACGGCGTCCTCGAGCATGCTGACGATTGGTGTTCCAAGTCCGGAAGTGGCATCCGCAACCGCCAGGCGCGATCGCATTTTCCAGACGTGGGTGACGGCGGCGATCGCCAGGCCCAACGCCCCAGACACCCAGACGTTGAGCTGGTCGTCCTGGCTGGCCAGCGCCATGAACCCGAATCCGCCGGCGAGCGGGCGGATGATGGAGTGGAGGCGGTCGTTGTAGCGATCGAGTCGCGGGATCTTGTCGCCGATCAGTTCCAGCGGTAACACCAGCAGGAGAACGACAAGACCGATCGGCGACGACACCCAGTCGTACGGGCTGTCCAGTTCCACCGCCGACCCCGCCGCGTCCGCGAAGGCGAGTACGAGCAGCGGCAGGTAGGCGTTCAAACCGGACGACAGCGACAGGCCAAGTCCGGCCAGGAGCAAGGAAAACACGGTGGGTTCCTTCGAAACGATCGACATGGCGCGCGGAAGGCGACCATGCCGCAAGTGTCTGCGGTGGGCAACAAAACGCCGGCCCGATCCATTATGGACGGGCCGGCATCGATCGTGTTGACGTGGGAGCGTGAAACCTAATCGATCGAGCGGACGACGGTGACCAGGCGACCCTGGATGCGAACGTTGTCGGCCCGGGTGTAGATCGGGTCCATCGTGACGTTGGCGGGCTGGAGCCGGACACGCTCGCCTTCACTGTAGAACTTCTTGAGGGTGGTTTCCTTCTCGTCTTCGAGCCAGACGGCGACGGTTTCGCCATTCTCGCAGGTTTCCTGATGCTTGAGGATCACGATGTCGCCGTCGTTGATGAGGGCGTCGACCATCGAGTGACCACGAACGCGCAGGGCGAAGAGGTCCGCGCTGCCGCGGGGCGCGAATTCGTGGCTGAGCTCGATCACATCGGCGGCGTCACTGCCTTCGAGCTGACCCGGCACCGGGATCGGAAGACCGGCGGCAATCTGGCCGATGACCGGGATGGAGACCACGTTCGAGCGGGACGGCCCGCGGCCGATGACCTCGATGCCCCGGGAAATGTTGCGGTTGCGCCGGATGTGATCGCGTTCTTCCAGCACCTTGAGGTTGTAATCCACCACACTGGTCGAGGAAATCCCCAGTTCCTGCTGAATATCCCGGATCGTGGGGGGATAATCGTTGTCGTCGAGGAACGTCCCAATGAAATCGAGAATGGCCTGCTGACGATGGGAAAGGGTTTTCATCCGAGGTCCTTTGGTTGGCGCAGTAGCCGGAACGTGCGGGCAGACCGGGTATCATTGTTGCAGCTATTGTAGTGTCGAACACTTGTTCGTGTCAACCGCTTTCCCGCCTTAATTCGTCAGCAACGGCACGTTGTACGCTGACACTCGACATCGACGACCCGCACCCAGCGAGGCGACCGCACCGTGACCACCTCTGATGTCCTGGCCAAACTCGAATACGGCGAAATCCTGCGCCGTCTGTCCACGCATTGCAACTACAGCGTCGCCGCCGCCCGCGCCCGTGAGCTGGCGCCGAGCCGCGACCGTAAAATCGTCCGTCAATGGCTCGACATCACCGCCGAAGCCGCCGACTTCTGGGTCGGCTTCCCCGAGTTCACCGTCGGCGGCGCGCGCGATATCCGCTCCGAGGTCGAGAAGGCGGACAAAGGCGGCCGCCTGACGCCGCAGGACTTGCTGCAAATCCTCGACACGTTGCGGGCCGGCCGCGAGGTGAAGCAGACGTTCACCCGGATGCCGGACGGCGCCGAGCGCTTTCCCAACCTGCTCGACTACGCCGAGGCGATCGACAACTTCTCGCCGCTCGAGACCGACCTGACGCGCTCGATCGGCCCGCGCGGCGACGTGCTCGACACCGCGAGCGAGGAGCTCTCCCGGCTTCGCAAGGCGGTGCGGATCGCCCACAACCGCCTGATGGATCGCCTCAACAGCTTCATAAGCGGCGGACGATACGGATCGGCGCTCCAGGAAAACATCATCACGGTCCGGGATGGCCGGTACGTCATCCCCGTCCGCGCCGAGGCCCGCTCGCTCATCCGGGGCATCGTCCACGATACCTCCGCCAGCGGCCACACCCTCTTCATGGAGCCGTTCGACGTCGTCGAGCTCAACAACCGCTGGCGCGAGCAGCAACTGGCCGAGACCCACGAGATCGAGCGAATTCTCGACGCACTCAGCGGCAAGGTTGGCGACCAGCGTGATGCTATAGAGCGCCTGATCGAGGCCGTGGCCGCGATCGACCTGGCGCTGGCCAAGGCCCGGCTCGCCTCGGCCATGGAAGCGACCCGGCCGCGGCTCTACGAACCGCCAGTCAACGCTGGCCGCCAGCGGGAGGCACGGGATCACGCGACTCACCGGATTCGGCTCGTCAACGCGCGACACCCGCTGCTCGATCCCTCGAAGGTCGTTCCGATCAGCCTCGAACTGGGCGAAGACTTTCGGGTGTTGCTGATCACCGGGCCAAACACCGGCGGCAAGACGGTCGCCCTGAAAACCGTCGGCCTCCTGTCGCTGATGGCCCAGACCGGATTGTTCCTGCCGGCCGACGAGTCGTCCGTGGTCAGCGTCTTCTCGTCCGTATTTGTCGACATCGGCGACGAGCAGAGCATCGAACAAAGCCTCTCGACCTTTTCCTCGCACATTACCAACATCGTCCGCATGCTCGGCGCGGTCACCACTGACAGCCTGGTGCTGCTGGATGAGGTCGGCGCGGGGACCGATCCGCAGGAAGGGTCGGCCCTGGCCCGGTCCTTGATGAGCGACCTGCTCCAGCGCAACGCGCTGGTTATGGCGACGACCCACTACTCGGAGGTCAAGGCCTACGCGTATGCCACGCCCGGCGTCGAAAACGCCAGCGTGGAATTCGACATCGCCACGCTTTCGCCCACATACCGGCTGATGGTCGGCATCCCTGGCCGTTCGAACGCGCTGTCGATCGCCAGCCGTTTGGGCATGCCGCGCCCGATCGTGGACGAGGCGCGGCAATTGCTCGATCCCGGTGACGGCCGTACCGAACAGTTGATCGAGCAAATCCGCCAGCGGCGGGACGACATCACCGAACAATTGCGCGCGGCCCAGCAGGCGGAGGAGGACGCGCGGACACTGCGCCGCCGGGCCGCGCAGTCGATCCGGGAGGCGGACGAGATTCGCCGATCCGCCCGTGAGGAGGCGATTGCCGAAGTCGATGCCGAACTGGCCGCCGCGCGCGAGGCG
>JBGTNF010000367.1:0-2898 GCA_041743205.1 Thermomicrobiales bacterium
CTCGAATCGACGATGCGCTATCTCGCCGGCGACCTCGGCGACGAGGGCATTCGGGTCAACGCGATCTCGGCGGGTCCGTTGAAGACCGCCTCGGCGCGCGGTATTCCGGGTTTCTCGGCGATGCAGCAGCAGGCGATCGACAAGTCGCCGCTCGGTTCGGTCTATGACGTGAAGCACGTGGCGGGTACGGCCGACTTCCTGGCCAGCGACGCCGCGGCCGGCATCACCGGCGACGTGATCTTCGTCGACGGCGGCTACAACGTGATGGGCATCTAGGGAAGAGGCCCGCGTTCCTTCAACTCTGTAGGGGAGGGCTAACGGGCACCGGCGAGTTGGCAACTTTCAAGGTGATTGCCCATGTATGCCCTCCCGCTCCCGGCGCCCTAACGGGGCCTTGTGTGCCGGCACACAAGGATCGGTTGCCATGGTTGAGCGGGAGGGCATACACGGGCGGGGTCGATTCTGCCCGGCCAGGCCCGATGCCCGTTAGCCCTCCCCTACGAGGCGTTGCGGTACGGCCTCGCTCTACCCCGCCTCGTTCAGCCAGATCGGGCTGGACCAGGCCTTTTTGCCATCGGCCTGGATCACGATTACCCGGAAGAATGCGGGCTGGAAGAGGGCGCGGGTGAAGGCGGCGCGGGTCAGCCCGTCGCCGCGGACGTATTGCCGCACCGTGCCCGCGCCGCCGAGCATGATCCCGATCGCCGGATCGGTCTCGACGATGATCTCCGTGTCCGTGATCTCGACGTCGCGGATCGCCGCGCCCGTGCTGGCGTAGTAGTGCCCGGCCTTCATCGCTGCCAGCAGCGATTCGGGATCGAGCGATTCCGACTTCACATTGATCCAGCCGCCGAAGCGGTCGAACCGGTCGAACTTGAAGTGGGCATCGTCGGCGGCGAAGGCCGAGAAATGCCGCTTGCCGGCCGTCGCCAGGGAGTCAGCAAGGAACCAACCGCTGCCGCGGTCGCTGTCCAGCGTGTGGCCCTCGTTGTGGATCTCGATCGCGTCGACGTGGCCGATCAGGCGCAGGCCGTCGCTGTGCACGACGCCGTTCCAGGCCGGGTGCGGAATCGCCACGAAGGCCCCGGCGGCCTGGGCGCGGCGGGCAAGCTCGACATCGGTTTCGTCATCGCCCTGCGGAGCGAAATCTGGTGGCACGCCGATTGCCAGCAGGTCCCAGATGATGCCGTTCTCCAGCCGGGGCACGTGCATCTCGACGCCGAGCAGGGTCGTGAACGAGTCCGTTCGGTACGGCGTGGTGTCGGTGATCGGATGCTTGTAACGGCCCAGGAAGTGGTCGGTGATGGCCACGAAATCGTAGCCGCGTTCGCGATAGGCGTAGGCTACGTCGCTGGGGGAGAGCAGACCGTCGGAGTTGGTACTGTGGCTGTGGATGTTGCCCTTGTAATACTGGCCTGGCCGGTCGAACGGGAAATTGCGCACGCGGGGAATCCTTTGGGGACAGGTGGAAACGGCGTGACGATAGGAATCCTGGTCTGCAGCGCCACGGCCCATATCGTCGCATTGGTTCTGGAATCGCGCACGATGTCCAACGGGAACTGAGGCGTGACCTTCTAGATCTCTCGTAGGGGAGGGCTAGCGAGCCGCGAAAGTCATCTTCCCAACAACTGTCTGGCTCGCGTATGCCCTCCCGCTCGGACTCGCGCTTGCGGACGGAGTCGCTGAACGCGTCCGAATACGGTGACGGCAGCCACGGGAGGGCTGGCGGTCCGCGAACCGCATCTGGCCAGCCCGCGTCCAGACCGCGTATGCCCTCACCTACCGAACCGCTGAACCATCGCCTGCCCTCACCCCCGGTTGGGGACGATGTCGGCGGGGGCGGCGTCCTGCGGGTCGTAGCCGAGCGTGGCCTTCGCGTGCTCGATGTCCCAGAATCGGCGAGGGTTGTTGGAAATCCCGTAGCAGAGCACCCAGTCCCGGTCGGATTCGAGGCAGCGCTCGATGAGCTGGATGCAATCGCGGGGGCTGAGCCAGACCGCGCGCATCCGGGTTCGTAGAGCCAGCTTGACCGGGTCGTGGTCGAACTCCGCCTGCCAGAGGTTGTCGGGGTGGCTCGGGTCGTCAGCGCCGCGGGTGCCGCCGATCCGGAGGCAATAGGCTTTGAGTCCATGATGATCGACATAATAGCGAGCCATCGCCTCGCCGTAGGCTTTGGAGACACCGTAAAGCGAATCGGGCCGGATTTCGGCGTGGTGGTCCCAGACGCGGCCGTCGTCGAGATCGAAGATATCCGGCGTGTTCTCGGTTTCGTTGGTTCCAATCGCGTGGTTCGACGACGCGAAGACGACCCGGGCCACGCCGGCCTGGCGGGCCGCCTCGAAGACGTTGTACGTGCCGATCAGGTTGCTCGGCAGCACGTCGTCCCAGCTCGATTCCACGGCTGACGTGGCGGCGAGGTGGACCACGGCGTCCGCCCCGGCGAAGGCGGCGACCAGCGCGTCGAGGTCGGTGATGTCGGTTTCGACATCGGTGTAGGGTCCGGGCTTGCGGGCCACGCCCACGGTTTCGTAGCGGTCGCCCGCGCGCCAGGCGTCGAGCAACGACCGGCCGATCAGGCCATCGGCCCCGGTGACGACGACGCGTTGGCGATGGTTTCCGGCAACTGCTTCGGACATCGATACGACCCCTGTACGAGACCGGCGCACACGGCCGGTCTGGCGAAAACGATGGGTTCAGCATAGGCTACCGCAGGGTTTGCGGCGCATGGGGTGGGGGAATGATGAGCGGTGGGATCAACTGGCCGGCGATCGAGCGCCGGGGCCGCGAGGTGGCCCCGGGGATCGGGCTGGCCGCGCTGCTCACGCTCGTCGCGCTCGTGGCCGGCGAGGTCCAGGAGCGCGTTTTCGACTACGCGGTGCTCGAGCCGCTGGTGCTGGC
>JBGTNF010000368.1:0-11146 GCA_041743205.1 Thermomicrobiales bacterium
GTCCGCTCTTCGATGGCGATCGTGGCCGCCGCAAGCTCGTCCGCAAAGTTGCGGCCCGCCGCCTCCCGCTCGTACTGACCGAGCATTGCCCTCGCCTCGGCCGCCGCCTTCGACCGCTCGGCGATGATGCCCTTCTGGGCAGTGCGAATCGTTTCCAGACCCAGCAGACGGCCCACCTCCTCCCGTCGCTTGCCGGGCGTCTGGTCGCCAAACAGGTGAAGCTCCTTTTGGCGGGTGAAGAAGGTGGCGGTGAAGGCGGTGTGACTGAGGCCGATCAGTTTCGTTGCGACGTGGTCGCTGACCTGGCGCGGCCCTTGCACGATCGGCTCGATCTCGCCCGAGGCATCGACCCGGTAGACCGTGGCCGAAGGCGCCTTCTTCAGCACCCGCTCGACGATGAACTGCCGGGCGCCGTCGGCCGATGCGAGGTGAACCCGGACGATCGTGTGACCGGTGAAGTAGCGGGGCCGGACATCGCTGGGCGAAATCGAGCGCGGGCTGTAGAGACACCACTCGATCGCTTCGAACAGCGTCGTTTTGCCGGCGCCGTTCTCGCCGATCACGCCGATCGTGGCCTGGGCGGGAACCTCGATGTCATGCTCGCCTTGGTATTGCTTGTAGTTCTCGATCTCGATGCGGGTCAGGATCATTGCAGCGCGTCGTCCTCCGGCGTCGGGTTCTCTTCGGCGAGCAGCGCCTCGGTAAGCGCCTGACCGCCGCGTTCGAGCAGCATCACTGCAAACGACTCGTTGGGGTAGGTCGCCTTGCGGGAGGCGACGAACTCGACGAAGAGCGAGTGCAGGTCGAGCGTTGAGTCGTCCGCCAGCGCGGCCCCGTCGTCGGCGATGAAGCTTGTTCGTTCCGGGGCGATGTCCAGCGTAAAGGCGTAGGCGCCCGCCTCGCGCTTGAGGAGGCTTTGCGCCTCGCGCCGCATGGGCCGATCCACGCTCCGGAACTCGACGCGGGTCATCGCCGAAAGGTCGTCCAGCGTCTTGAGCTGTTCGATCACCGCGTCGGCCACGTCCCGCGCCTGCTTGCCGTCGCCGTAGACCGGTTTGAGCGCGACCATCGGTCGCGCCGGCAGGTCGATGTGTGTCACGGTCACCTCGCCGCCCGGTCCAGCGAGGGTGACGAGGTTGTAGCCGGGCACGGCGGTCACGTCGCCCCAGCCGCAGCGCTCGGTCGAACCGGCGTACCACGCTTCGGGTGTGACCTGCTGTGCCTGATGAATGTGACCGAGCGCGATGTAGTCGAAATCGGGGTCGAGGAGGTAGCCGTCGAGGAGCTGCTCGCCAGGTTCGGTGAACAATCCGGCCGGCAGCACGCCTGGCGCGGCGCCGTGCAGGACCAGCACGTTCCGCTTGCCCGGCATGACGGTGGTGGTGGCCGGGTCCGGATTGGTGAGCGCTCCGTGCGGAATCGCCTGGACATGCAGGTCGAGCGCGGCAAAGGTGGCGACATCGTGTACGTCCGTGTACTCGGCCGCGAACCTGATCTTGGGTAAAGCGAGTTCCAGCACGCTGTAGGCTGAGCCGCCGGTGCGTACCCGCGGCGTATCGTGGTTGCCGGCGATGACGATCGTCGGGATACCGGCCGCTTCCAGGCGGCGCATCTGGCGGATGAAGTGGCGCATCGCCTGCCACGTCGGTCGGGAGTGGTGGAAGACGTCGCCGCTGTGGATCACCCCATCCACTTCGCGCCGGATGATGTCGTCGATCGTGCGGGTGAAGGCGTGGTCGAGATCGACAGTGCGCTGGTTCCGGCCGGTTTCGGGGTCGAATCTTGCGGTGGCGCGGTAGCCCAGGTGGGTATCGGAGAAGTGGGCGAGCCGGATCATGTCCCTGGCGTCGTTCATGTCATCGACGCCATCGCCACGGCGGTGCGGAGTTCGCTTTTCGCCTTTTTCCAGGGATTGGCCCCGATTGACATCGGTTTGCCGCCAAATATATGTTCGATGTTCTGCCTGACTTTCTCGATCGATTCGCGGCTTGCGCCCTGGGCTTCGACCTTGACGTCGGCGCTCGACGGCGCCTTGCCGCCCATCAGCTTCTTCAGGGTGCGGAAGAGCGCATCGCTTGGATCGCCAACGGGCGTCGTCGTGCCACTGAAGATCCGCTGGCCGACCGCGCCAGGGATCGTCGGCGGCATCGGGAACGTGCCGAACAGGGGAGAGCGGAAATGCGCGTGGCGAACCAGCAGCCGGCCCTTTGGCAGACCGAGCAGTTCCTGCTTGGCGGTCTCGGAAATCGACCGATAGGCGGCGTTGATGATCTCCTCGTCACCGATCCGTCCATAGAACGAGGTGCCGCAGTTGCCGAGGATCTCACCATCGACCTTGGATCGGAACTGCTGGGCGCCGAGCAGCACGACGTTGAGGTGACGTCCCCGGGCGGCGATATCGACCAGCGTGTCGCGCACGCCGCCTTCGCCGCCCGCCGGCGCGTACTTGTTCAGCTCGTCGACAAAGATGATGAGCTTGTCCACGCCCATCGTGCCTTCCTCGGCCATCCGCCAGATCGAGTTGATGGTCGAGCTGACGATCAGCTCCTTGGACATCGAGTTGGTCGACGATATATCGACCACCCGCAGCTCGTTCGAGACGAACGAGGCGTCGACCTGCGGCATCGTCCCGTAGTTCACTTCGCCATCGGCCAGGAGGCCGCCCAGCTTGTCCTTCAGGCCGCGGAACCGGTTCTGGGCCTTGCGAATCGTGGCCTTGTGGTGGCCGCGCCAGTTATCTTCCTTCTCGTTGAAGGCGAAGAACTCGTTGATTTCCTCGAACTGCTTGTGCAGCCCGTCGAGGGTCGTGATGTTGAGCGCTCCGAGCTCGTAGATGAACCCCCACAGCTTGTCGTCGAGGTCGTTGAAGTCGAAGAGCTTGCTGGGGAAGCGGAGCGCGGTGCGGAGCGACCAAAGGATCGGGAAGACCATATCGGTCTCACCCGGCGCCTGGCGGGCGGTGTTGAGCGACCGGTGGTCCTTGAACCCGCTGAGCTGGATGGCGCCGTTGAACGACTTGGGATCGTGACCCGGCTTGAACGGCGCGAAGAGACGCATGTTTTCGAACGGCTCGGGCCGGAGCCCGAACGCCTCGTAGGCTTCACGCTGGGCTTCGTCCAGCCCGCGCCACTCCGGCGCGCCGCTGGCGTACGCGGCTGCCAGTGAATCGTCGGGCTGAGCCGGCTTGTCGAGCCAGAGCAGGTCCGGCCCCTTGACGTTGAACATGATCGCCGCGACCGATTTGCTTTCCCGCTGCATGGTCTGGAAAACCGAGCTGATCAGGAACAGCGCGTGGCTGGTCTTCGTCGCCAGGCCCGATTGGCCGGTCCAGTTCGCGTGCCCGGCCTCCGGGCCGACCAGGTAATCCTCGTCCAGGTAGAGCGGGGTGCGCTGGAACTTCGGCAGCCCGCGCTCGTCGGTCGAAATCGCGCCGTCGGCGTCGCGGATGTAGTTGCCATTGGTGTGCATCAGCGCCGGCACCTTGGCTCCCGTGAATCCGTGGGTCCCGAGCGCGAACTCGATCGCCGCCTCGGTCGCGAAGTAGACCGGGCCGGTGATCACTGGCCGTTGCGACTGCACGTCCGGCCGCCGGTGCTGCGACGAGAGCACCTTGACCGTGTAGACCAGGATTTCGGGACGCTGGGTGGGGGTGTCGACATCCAGCGCGATTTCGACGTGGCGGTCGAAGTAGTCGTCGAGGAAGGAGCGGAGATCCGAGTACCGGCGCGGTTCGTCGACCACGCCAATCACGGCCGCTTCTTCGGAGAAGGCGACCACGATGTGACCGATGTCGAGCGTCAGCGCATCGTCGGCGGCCCAGAAGAAGAACTGGTGCGCGCCGGCCGGTTCCTTCTCGCTGCTGACGACCCGGCCAATCTCGCCGGTGGCGTTGTCGATCAGGCCCTGGAACTGGTCGTCCCGCCAGACGCGGCGGATGGCGTCGTCGTGCTGACCGTTGAGCGCTGCCGTGGCAACGGTTGTGGAGGGGGAATCGATCATGTACGCAATCCAGTCCGGGGTCAGGCCGACGGCCAGCCGGCGGTGATGTTCGCGAGTCGCCGTTTCAGGATTCGCTCCAGATAGTAGATGGGGTAGAGCAACGTTGGCCAACGCGGGTCTTCGGTCGCCCGCGGCAATCGTTCGGCCAGGATCCAGCGCGAGATCTCGTCGATCTCGTCGCTCGAATGGACCGCGTGCGGCGCCTCGATCCGGACCAGGGAGTGCCGGGCATCCATCCCGGTGGCGCCCCAGAGCCGCATGTACCACATCGTCCGCCCCTCGCGCCCCTCTTGTGAGCCTCCCCCAGCTTGGGAACCTGAAGAGGCATAGCGGAAAGCTGTTGTCCGGCAGCCTTTCGGCAGGTCGAAGAGGGCGATTGCCTCGTCGCCCTCCAGGTGTTGCGTCTGGAGATCCTTGACGATGCCGACCGCGTTGGGAACGTTGGCCCTGAGCCGGCCATCGACCACGATCCAGTCGTCGGGGTGGTCCGGCGAAACCTTCTGCCGCCAGTGGTCCAGCGCTTCGCGCTCCTGCTCGCCGCGGATCCGCCCCGCCAGCTCAAAGGCGAAGGCGAGTGATTTGCCGTAGTCACCTGTGAAGCCGCCGGGCGCCTGATCGCTCGTGGGACTTCCGGCCCGAGGATCTACGACGGATTCCCGTGCCGCTTCGAGGTAGTCGATCATCGCTTCGAGATCCGGATTCCCGGCGCCTCGCGGGGCGATCCAGTTTTGGTTGACGCGCAGCAAGTCGCCCATCAGCGCCGGTTGGCCGGAGACGTCGCGGTAGAGCACGCCAACGGCCGAGAGGGCGACGACGACCGGCGTCAAACCCATCCGGCAGATCGGCATCGTTTTCTGGGCGCCGTCGAGGAAGAAGCGAAATCGGGATGACGCGAGGTCGACGCCCTCGATCTCGCGGGCCACGATCGGGCCCTCCAGCCGCACGATGTCGACTGGCTGCCGCGCGCCGCCCTCAGGAGACGCATCGCCGGTATCCGCTCCGATCCCGGTTTCCAGCGCCCCGGCGCGACTCATGTCCGTTAACGCGATCCGGTCGCGCGCCAGCGTCGACTTAAGGTCGTTGACCTGGTCGATCAGGCGCCATTGGCGTGTCTGGAAGGTGGGCAACGTCGCGGTTGACATCAACGGCTGGTATTCCCGGTCGAGAATCGGATTAGAACGCGTGTCCTAGCCCGCAGTATAGACTGACCGTACGCCTTTCGTCACCATCCGCACCTCAACGCCATCAGGCGTCGCAGGGCAGGGTCAGTTCGGGCACGGTGACGAACTCGTACCCGGCCGCTTCCAGATCGGCGATGATCCGGGGCAGCGCCAGGGCCGTCGATTGTTCGGTCGCCGGGCCGTCGAGGTGCATCTCGATGATCGCGCCGGGATAAACATTGTTCGTAATCCGGTCGTAGACGCCGGCTTGCGTGGCGTCGGCGCCATAGTCGGCGGCGGCCACGTTCCAGCCCACCGGGAGGAGTCCGGCCGCGCCGACAAGGCCCTGTACCCGTGCGTCGGTGTCGGCGGCATACGGCGTAAAGTACGGGTCGATCTCGCGCCCTAGAACCGATTCGATGTTCCGGACCGAGTTTTCGACATCCGTGACGATCGTCTCGTCGGACACGGTTGTCAGGCTGATGGGCTGGTCGCCGTGGGTGCCGATCACGAATCCAGCCCCGTCGAGCTGGAGCAGGTACTCGGGCTCTTCCATCGCCCACCAGCCCATCGGGAACATCGACGCGGACGTATCGGTTTCAACAAGGGTGTCGACGATCGCCTGGGACGGCGGATCGCCGATGCCGATATTGAAGACCAGGGCGACGCGCTGGCAAGGACTGTCGCTTTCCACAAACCAAGGAGCCTCTCCCGGCAACGCAAGGTAGAGGGCAAACGCGTACCCCTCTCGCCCGAACCAGGTAACAGGGTAGAAGCCATCAACCATGTCGCCGGTGATGTCGACCGTGTCACCAAGCGTCGCGGACCCGATCACCTGGCAGTCGAGCGTGGGACAGGCCCGGATGTTGACGCTGCCAGCCCCGCTGACCACGGCGGTGGCCGGCTGGCGGGCTACTACCGACCCAGCGCCGCCCAGGGTGATCATCAGCGCGATGGTGGCGCCCAGGAGGGCAAGACCATTGGGCAGCCGGTGTCGAAAACGTACATTGCCAGGCGTCATGGATTTCCTCGAGGCGTCACGCATCCTTCCCGGTCAGGCAGGTCGGTTGCGTGCAGCACGTGCGGCAAAGAAAACAGTCGGGCGCGAGGGATCGTTCGGGCTACCAATGCGCAATCGATTCACCTGGTCGATGATACTCCTGAATCGAGTCGTGTGTTCGGGAACGATGCCCAGGGAGGCGAGCGTCAAACCATGAAAAGCCAGATCGAATCGGGAACCCCCAAAGCGTGGGGCGGCCGGTTTTCGGAATCGCCTGACAAACGCGTCGAGGCGCTCAACGCGTCGGTCACGTTCGACATCCGGATGGTGCGGGAGGACATTCGCGGGTCCATTGCCCACGTCCGCATGCTGGGCCGGCAAGGCATCGTCCCAGCCGAGGACGCTGGCGCCATCGAGGGGGGACTCTGGGACATCCTCGCCGAGGTCGATCGGGACGAGTTTCGCCTGACCCTGGCCGATGAAGATGTTCACACAGGCGTCGAACGGCGGTTGCGGGAGTTGATCGGGCAGGTCACTGGCAAGTTGCACACCGGCCGTAGCCGCAACGACCAGGTCGTCAACGACTTCAGGTTCTGGACGCGACGGGCGCTGATCGAGATCGGTCACGGTCTGATCGAGTTCGCCTCGGCGCTGGTCGATGTCGCCGAGTCTCATCCCGGCGTGGTCATGCCCGGCTACACGCACCTGCAACGCGCCCAGCCGGTGCTGCTCGGCCATCACCTCCATGCCTACGTGGAAATGACGTTGCGGGATCTCGATCGCGTCCGCGACGCCTACCGCCGGACCAACGTGCTGGCGCTCGGTTCCGGCGCCCTGGCCGGGACATCGTTCCCGCTCGATCGCGAGTCGGTGGCCTCGGACCTCGGCTTCGCGCAGATCACCGCCAACAGTCTCGACGGCGTCGCTGATCGCGACTTCGCGCTCGACGCGCTCTTCGTCTGCTCCACCATCGCCGTGCATCTCTCCCGGCTGAGCGAGGAGATCATCCTCTGGTCGTCCGGCGAATTCCGGTTCGCGACGCTGTCGGACGCCTTTTCCACGGGCAGCTCGATCATGCCGCAGAAGAAGAACGCCGATATCGCGGAACTCGGCCGCGGCAAGGCGGGCCGGGTGTTCGGGGACTTGCTGGGCCTGCTGACGACGCTGAAGGGGCTGCCGCTGGCCTACAACAAGGACATGCAGGAGGACAAGGAGGGGCTGTTCGACGCGGTCGACACGATTCTGGCCCTGCTCGATGTCTTTCCGCCGATGGTGATGACGATCACGTTCGACCAGGAGCGGATGGTGGCGGCGGCAATTGCCGACTTCAGCCTCGCAACCGACGCCGCCGATCTGCTCGCCCGCCACGGCGTGCCGTTCCGTGAGGCCCACGCCGTCGTCGGACGGCTGGTTGGCGACTGCATCGCTGAAGGGCGGACTTTCGCCGATCTCGACGAGGCCGAATGGGCCGCGATTCACCCGGTCTTCGCCGAGCACAAGCCGCCGCTCGACGCGCTGGCGAGCGTCACCATCCGTGACATTCCGGGCGGCACGGCCCCGAACCGGGTGCGGGCCGCGCTCATTGCCTCCCGCGATGCCTTGGCCGGGCAGCGTGCCTGGTTCGACGCTGAGGCCATGGCCTTCGACGCGCTGTTCGTTCGGCCGTAACCGCGTCGACGGACATCGGCAACATTCGACGCATGTCCACGACATTCGTAGGGGCGGCGCCTCCATCGACCGGTGTCGACACCTCGGCTAATCGGACCTTGTCGATGGTATGCCCGCCCGGATGGAGGCCAACAGCGAGATTCGAGGTTGCACACCTGCGGGCGGACACACGCGGGCAGGGCAGGTCCGAGCAGGTGAAGGCTCGTTGCCCGCTGGTCCGCCCCTACGAACGACATCCGATATTGACGTTAATCCGCCGCTGAGGCTGTCGTGCCCGCTTCCTGGATCGCGCTCCACACCCGGTTCGGCGTGAACGGCGTGTTCAGGTGGGTGATGCCCCACGGTTCGAGCGCGTCGATCACGGCGTTGACCACCGCCGGCGTGGCGCCGATCGTCGCTGCCTCGCCGATGCCCTTGGCTCCCATTGAATTGAGGTAGGTCGGGGTCTCGGTGTGGTACGACTCGAACTCCGGGAAGTGATGCGCTCGCGGCACCACGTAGTCGTTCAGCGTGCCGGTGATCAACTCGCCGGAGTCGTCGTAGTGGACCTCCTCGAACAGCGCCTGGCCGATGCCTTGGGCCAACCCGCCATGCACCTGGCCGGTCACCAGCATCGGGCTGATGATCTTGCCGCAATCGTCGACGGCGATGTAGCGCAGGATCTTGACGTCACCGGTTTCCGGGAAGATTTCGGCGACGGCGATGTGCGAGCCGAACGGGAACGTGGTCCCCGCCGGCCGGAAGAAGTCGGTCGACTCCAGTCCGGCGTCGAACTCGCTGGGCAGGCTCCCGCCGTAGGCGGCCCCCGCGATGTCCGCCAGGGTGACCGATCGCGTCGGCACGCCCTTGACGCGGTAGACGCCATCCTCGAGCTCGATGTCCTCGGCGGAGGCTTCCAGCAGGTGGGCGGCGATCTGTTTCGCCTTCTCGCGAATCTTGTCGAGCGAGAGCATCACCGCCGCGCCGCCGACGGCCAGGCCGCGGCTGCCCATGGTGCCGTTGCCCTGCGGCGTGTTGCCGGTGTCCCCGTGCTGGACGACCACCTCTTCGAAGTCCGCGCCGATGTTGTCGGAGGCCAGTTGGGCGAAGGTGGTTTCCTGGCCCTGGCCGTGGGGCGAGATGCCGGTGAAGATCGTCACCGCGCCGCTCGGTTCGACGCGCACTGTTGAACTTTCGTAGGGGCCGAATCCACAGATTTCCACATAGGTCGCCAGCCCGATGCCGATGTAGCGTCCCTGCTCGCGGCCCTCGGCCTGGTCCTTGCGCAGGGCCGCGTAGTCGGCAACCTCGATCGCCTTGTCCAGCGGCTTGTCATAATCGCCGGAGTCATATTGCGGCCCGGCTAGGGTGTCGAACGGGAACTGCTCCGGGCGGATGAAGTTGACTCGTCGCACGTCGACCGGGTCGAGCCCGGTAACGTCGGCCACGAGGTCAGCGATCCGCTCGATGTAGTAGGCCGCTTCCGGACGGCCCGCGCCACGATAGGCGTGATTCGCCCCGGTGTTGGTGTAGACGGTGGTGCAGACGTAGTCCAGGGCGGGAATGTCGTAGCAGCCGGTCGACATGATCCAGGTCGAGCCGGCCAGGCCAAGGCCCTTGGGCAGGGCGCCGGCGTCGCCGGTGACCCGGGCGCGCAGGGCGAGGATCTTGCCGGTTTCATCTGCGGCAGCTTCGATATCGGCCCACTGGTTGCGGCCGTGGGCGCTGCCCAGGAAATTCTCGGACCGCGTCTCGATCCACTTGACCGGCCGCTTCAACTTGAACGCGGCGCCGGAGACCAGGAAATCCTCGATGTAGGCGCCGATCTTCTGGCCGAACCCGCCGCCAACCTCCGGAGCGATGCACCGGACCTGGTTCTGCTTGAGGCCAAGCGCTTCGGCGATTTCGTTGCGGTTCCAGTGCGGCGCCTGCGTCGACGTCCAGAAGGTAAGTCCCTGCGTTATTGGATCGACCGTCGCCAGGACGGCACGCGGCTCGATTGGGACGGCGCTGAGCCGTTGGCAACGGATCCGGGCGCTGGTCGTGAACGGCGCCGAGGCGAACGCCGCGTCGACATCGCCGCCACGTTTGCCCCCGACGACCGCGCCGATGTTGTTCGGCACTTCGTCGTACACCAGCGGCGACCCTGGTTCCGTGGCCGCGAACACGTCGGTAACCGCTTCGAGGGGCTCGATGTCGAGCTCCACCAGCTCGGCGGCGTCGACCGCCTGGGCCCTGGTTTCGGCGATTACCATCGCCACGGCCTGTCCGACGAACCGGACCTTGCCGACGGCGAGGGGCTGGATCGACGGGACGTAAATGACTCCTTCGACCTCCTCTTCCGTCTCGCCAGTGTTCTCCTCGCCGGTGTCTTCGCCCCGCGCCGTGGTGTCGGTGGACGCCAGGTACTCGCCAATGTTGTCGCCGGTCACGATCGCGACGACGCCGGGCGCCTCCAGCGCGGCCGATGCGTCGACGCCGTTGAGCGTGCCGTGTGGGTATGGGCTGCGGACGAAGGCGGCGTGCAGGATGCCCGGCAACTGGATGTCATCGACGTAGGTGGAAGACCCGGTAATCAGGCGTGGATCTTCCTTGCGGCGTACGCGCGCGCCCACCATTTTGCTCATAACCATGCGAGGAATGCTCCCGTCGTGTGCGGCTCCGGACGACGATGACGCAACTGCGGCCGGTCCGGATGGGTGTCCAGTCGTGTTGGTTTCATTCTCATGGGTTGGCGGCGCCCGGTCAATGCACGGTACGTCGCGACGGGACTGGTTCCGTTAAACGCAAAACTACCCGTGTGCCTGCGCACGGGTAGTTTTGCGGATCGAGTCAGGTAGCGGTCTTGCGTCCGGCGCCGAGGCGCGTGGTCGGCACCGCGGTGATGCCGGCGGCTCCGCTGTTTGGGTCTGGCTCCTCGTCGATCGTCAGCCAGCCGCGGCGAAGCGCAGTGACCACGGCCTGGGTCCGGTCGTTGACGGCCAGCTTGCGCAGGATCGACGTGACGTGGTTCTTGACCGTTTGGGCGCTGATGCCGAGGGCGTAGCCGATCTCGGCGTTGGTCATGCCGTCGCTGACTTTCTTGAGGATCTCCAGCTCACGGTCGGTGAGCGGGGCGAAGGCGCTTGTCTGGGCCAAGTCGCTGGTGTTGGTCGAGCGAAACTGCTCCAGAACGCGGGCGGCGACGTAGGGTTTGCTGAGGAGTTGTTCGTTGATCACGTACTCGCCGGTGGCGGATCGCTCGATGAGTTCGATCAGGCGATCCTCGGCGATGTCCTTGCCGCAATAGGCGGAAGCTCCGGCGCGGATCGCGGCGAAGAGCTCGTCGTCGGTCTCGTTC
>JBGTNF010000369.1:0-8353 GCA_041743205.1 Thermomicrobiales bacterium
GCCATTCGTCGCGTGGCATGGCCGCCACAAGGGCGGCCACTACCGGCGTCGGTTGGTGAGAATTCCGAAGCCTGTTGCTCAGTACCCGCGGCCGATGTCGACGACGTTGAGGAGGTCCTCGCCGGCCTGGTAGCGTCGCAGGTTCTCGGCGAACAGGTCGAGCACGCGCTGGCGGAAGTGCGGCGTGGCGCCGGCCGTGTGCGCGGTGATGATCACGTTCGGGGCATCCCACAGCGGATCGCCTTCCGGCAGCGGTTCGGGATCGGTGACGTCGAGCCCGGCGCCGCCGATCTTCCCTGATTGCAGCGCCTCGATAAGCGCCGTCTGATCGACGCTCGTGCCGCGCCCGACGTTGTAGAAGTACGCGCCATCCTTGAACCGGGCGAACCGGTCCCGATCGAACATCCCCACCGTGTCCGCCGTGTGCGGGACGCTGGAGATGACGTGGTCCGCCTCGCCGACGACGGAGTCGAGTTCGGCGATCGAGACCACCCGATCGACGTGCGGCGGCAAGTCGCCCGATCCGCCGGATCGGCTTACCCCAATCACGTGGACGCCGAACGCCTGGAGTCGCTCGGCGGTGGCGAGCGCAATATCCCCGAGTCCCACCAGCAAGGCAGTTTGCCCGCCCAGCTCGAAGACCGTTTCCATGCCCACGCCGTTCTTCCAGGTTTGAGTCTGCTGGCCCTTCAGCAAGGCCGGGAACCCCCGTGCGAACGCGATCATGAGGCCGATGATGTGCTCGGCCATGTTCGGGGCCATCACGCCGCTGCCGTTGGTGAGCGTGATCCCGCGATCTGCAAACCCGTCGCCGACGACACGTTCGACCCCGGCGCCGGCCGTCTGGATCCACCTCAGGCGGGTGGCGAGATCGAGGGTTTCCCGGGCGCCGACCCAGCCAATCAGGGCTGCGTCAGCCTTGATGATGTGTTCGTCCACGTCGTCTGGAGTAACCAGATCGAACCGGATATCAGGGAAACGCTCTCGCAGGCCGGAGATGTCGACTGGCTCGGAGCCAATCGCGACCAACACGTTCTCGATCGGGGTGCGTGATGTCATCGCGAAGCATTGCTCCTTGGTCGAGGGATGGAGAACGTGCGACCGGGAGGTCACAGGCGCTGACCCGAGAATACCAGTGGTAGGAGATGAGGGAGTCGACACGGCAGCCGGAACTGGCCCAAAAGCAACGGATACGCTCCCGGTTATGGCTCGGACGCCATCACGCACGGTACCACCGCGGGCCGACACGCAGGTCGGCCACTACGAAGACGGCCATGTCAGCGGCCTCTAACCACCGATTTGCGACATCCCGCGGATGGTGTGGACATCACCCTCGGCTACGCGGTGACCCCAGGGCTTGTACCAGACGCCGCCCCGGATGCGCTGGAGCATGTCCTCGTCGGACGCGCCAGCCCGCATCATGTCCCGCAGGTTGACTTCATCAGGCCGCAACAGGCAGAGGCGCAGGTTGCCGTCGGCCGTCAACCGGACCCGGTTGCAGCTTTCACAGAACGGTTCCGAAATCGGGGAAATGAACCCGATCGTGCCCAGGGCGCCGGGAATACGCCAGGTTCGCGCCGGGTCGGAAGGATCGGATTCCACGGCTTCGAGTGGTCCGAACGTTTCCTCGAGCCGCGCCTGCGTGTCGGCAGAGGTGACCAGACCCTCGTCGTACACCACGCCAACGCCCTCCATCGGCATGATCTCCAGGAACCGCACCTGCCACGGACGGTCGATGGTGAGTCGAGCCATCTCGGCCACGTCGAGGTCGTTCTGATCACGCACTACCACCGTGTTGAGCTTGATCGGCGTCAGCCCGGCTTCCTCGGCGGCCTGGATGCCCTGCCAGACGAGGTCGAACCGGCCGCCACGGGTCATGGACTTGAACTTCACCGGATCGAGGGTATCGATGCTGACGTTGACCCGGTCCAGACCGGCCGCCTTCAGGTCGCCCGCGAGGCGGCCCAGCAGGAGCGCGTTGGTGGTCATCGACAGTTCCTTGATGCCGGGAAACGCCTTCATCTCGCGCACGAGGTCGACGAGGTGGGGCCGGATCGTGGGCTCGCCGCCGGTGAGACGCAGTTTGGTGAAACCGAGCTGGGCGCACATGCCCACCACGCGAATCAACTCGTCGTCCGAGAGCATTTCGTCCCGCGGCTGGAACTTCATGCCGACCGCGGGCATGCAGTACAGGCAGCGGAAGTTGCACCGGTCCGTAAGCGATATGCGCAGGTAATTCATGCGGCGGCCGAACTGGTCGCGGACGCCCTTGGCGGCGATGGGATCGGTGATGAGGCGAACGGCGGTTTGCATGAAGGGCATCCTGGCTGTCGGCAGGGAGGCGACGTGCGGGGTCGCCGGTAGTCAAACGTTGACTAATGATACCGCGTCACCCCGGCGAGCGGGTCGTTCGATCCAGGCAAGCGGCCAGGAGAGATACGGCCTCAGGAAACGGGAGTCCCCGCTTCGCCCAGGTGATCGAGAATCCTGTCGACATCCTCGATACACATGATCACCACGGCGTCGCCGGTCTCGGCCAGCGCCATCGAATGTTCGAAGGCGGCGAACTCGTTCGGCTCGGTCCGGACATCCAGGTGGTTGGCCTGCGCCGTGCCGTCCAGGATCAGGTTTGGGATGTCGCCGGTGGCGCGGCCACGCAGGTACTTGATCGTGTCCTTGACCACGACCACGTCGGCCCGCTCACCAGCCAGGCGGCCCAGCTCGGTCAGCGCGTCGTCCGGGCGGTCGCCGGCCGAGCCGACGACCGCGATCAGCGAACCACCGTCAGCGGCCAACCCACGGCCAACATCGAGCAGGTGGTCGAGACCGGCGGCGTTGTGCGCAAAGTCGATCACCACCGTCACGCCATCGACATCGAAGACGTTGAGCCGGCCGCGATTCTGGTCGACGCGGTTGCGAAAACTGGCGAGACCGGATCGCACTCGATCGAGATCGAGACCCAGCGCCAAGGTAGCCGCCGCCGCGCAGAGCGCGTTCTCGATCATGTGGGCGGCCTTGCCGCCGAGCGTGATCGGGATGTAGTTGATGTCGGTGAGTACGTCGCGCTTGCCGTCGTGCGCGAACTGGATGAGCCCGCGCTCTACCCACAGCGCCCAACCGCCGGATTTGGCATGGTCGAGGACCGCTGTGTTGTCCGGTCCCCTGGATATCAGGAACAACCGGGCCCGAAGGCCATCGCGCATCGCCAGCACAAGCGGATCGTTGGCGTTGAGGACCACGAAGCCTTCCGGTTTCGTCACGGCGGCCACGACGCGCTTGACGCGCGCCAGCTCCTCGACCGTAAAGACGCCCTGGAGCCCGAGGTGGTCGGCTGACACGTTGGTGACCACGCTGACATCGTTGCTTTCGTAGCCAAGACCGCGCAGCAGGATTCCGCCGCGGGCCGTCTCCAGCACCGCCACATCGAGGTTCGGCTCCTCGAAAACGCGGGCCGCGCCGGCGGGGCCTGTGAAGTCGCCTTCGAGCACGGTTTCGCCCTGGACCACCACGCCGGACGAAGAGGTCCAGCCGACTCGTTTGCCAGCCCCCATGAGGATGGCCGAGATCAGCCTGGTCGTCGTCGTTTTGCCGTTGGTGCCGGTAATGCCGATGATGGGAATGGATCGGTCAGCATCCAGCAGCAAAGCGGGCCGATCCTCGACGGCAGGCTCGGCGCTCGCCAACGCCCGTAACTCGTCGATTCGACTGTACACGTCGTTGGCGTCGCCGGCGACGATCTCATACGCCAGCGCGGCGAGACGGGTGGCGAACGTGCGATGCGTCCAGGAAAACGCCACGGCAAGGTGATGAGGCGTTTCCATCGACCGGGTCTCGATGCGGGGTCGCTCGACTCCGGCACGATCATGGAGAGCGTTGATCACCTCCGCCAGGAGCGTGCCCAACCGATCGGTCGAGATGGTTGCGAGGCGGCGGTCGTCGGACGCCTCGCCGATGGCGAAGCCGCTTGCAAAGGCCTCAGCAACCCGAGGCCGATCGCCGCCGGTGTCGAATTCAATCTTGATCGCGGGCCGGAGCATGAACAGGTTCGGTCCATCGAGGTCACGAATCTCGGCGATCTTCACGAAGCACCCCTCCTGGCCGAAACGCTTGTCAGGTCGCCGCCTTCATGCCCGCCCTGCCGCCTGTGGTCAAGTGGACGCGATCTGGATCCCGACCACGACCATGTTGTATAGCGCGTGGGTGATCACCGCCGATGTAGTTCCGAAGTACTTCCGCTGCAATCCGAGCAGGATGCCTACCCCGAACAGGCCAACGAGTACGAACGAGAAATCGTACTGGATGTGCAGCGTGGTCCAAAACAGGGCGGCGATGATGATCCCGAATCTCGCCTGCACGGCGCCCCGGAAGAGCACTTCTTCGCCGATACCGGCCGAGAGTCCAATGAGCAACGCGCCGACCGGGTTGGCCAGCCCGCTGGTCATCTGGTCCATCGTATCTTCCAGATTGTCGATGACATCGGGCTGGAACGCGACGGTCAACGCCGAGCCCAGGATACTGACCATGAAGCAGGGAATCACCATCCCCACGCTGATCGCCACGGCCTTCAGGCTGGGAACGGTCAGGCCCAGGCGCTCGGTGGCCTCGGCTCCCGTGCGGTGGATCCGGTAGCCGACCGCAACGTAGGCGATGGCGACGAACGTGACGGCGTTGAGGACGAGCCAGAAGAGGTTGCCGGTCAGGGCGTCGCCGCCACTGTCGACTTCGGCGGGGCCGGACTGGACCGCGGTGATCACGAAGAACGACATGACCCAGAGGATCAAGGCGAGACCGCAGAGGTCGATCGGCGACTTCGGGTCCATCGGCGTGAACGACGCGATCAGCTTCCGGAACGGCCGCAGCAGCGGCAGGGAGAAGGCGAGGCCGCTGGCGAGGATGAACGGCCCCTCCGCCAGATCCGTGGTCGTCATCAAGGCGATGCCGGCAACGGACAGCAGACCTCCCGGCAACCCGAAGAGGAGGTAGATGCCAACGCTGGCCGAGCGGTCGGTGCGCGCCCGGTTGGCCCAGAAGACGATGCCATAAATGATGGCGATGAGGATGGCCGTGGAAACGAGCGCTACGAAAGCTTCGAGCATGTGTCTAGAGATGGCCTTGCATGAGTGGCGACAGGGCGCCGGATCGGGTCGAGACGCCGCGCGTCCCACGTTCGGGGATCGCCGCCGGTGGCCTGCAACCCGGATGGAAGTATATCGTCGGGAGGTCGTCAGGCAGGGGTCGGTCGGGTCGCGATGCTAAACTGAGTGCGCTCGCGTACGGCACGAACCTGACTCAGTCGCCTCTCCGTGCCCGGGCTCCATCGAATCGACAGCGCAGGACGGAGCGACGCAGGTGACGGACGGCCAATCGGAAACTTCCCGGCCAAAGGGCGTCAAACCCAGGCGGAGCGGGCTGGGCCGGGGGCTCGACTCATTGATCCCGGCGACCGCCCATTCGCCTGTCGCCGGTGACGGCGGTGAGTCGTTCCGCGAGGTCGGCATCGACGAGATCGCGCCGAATCCGTACCAGCCCCGAACCCGGATGGATCGCCACCAGCTCGAAGAACTCGCCGGCTCGATCCGCACCCACGGGTTGATGCAGCCGCTCGTGGTCGCCGTCAACAAATCCGGCGACGGGTGGACCCTGATCGCCGGGGAGCGCCGCTGGCGTGCATCGCGGCTCGCGGGGCTGACTCGCATTCCCGTGGTAATCCTCGATGCCGGGCCACAGGCGATGCTGGAACTCGCGATCGTCGAGAACATTGCCCGCGCCGATTTGAGCGCGCTCGAAGAGGCGGCCGCGTTCCGCCAGCTCATCGACCGGTTCGGGCTGTCGCAACAACAGGTGGCGGACCGGGTGGGACGCTCCCGGGCGAGCGTGGCCAACACGATCCGTCTGCTCGGGGCGCCCGACCAGGTTCGCGACGCCCTGATGGCCGAGCGCATTTCGGAGGGCCACGCCCGGGCAATCCTGGGCCTGACGCACGCCACCGACCAGCTGGCGGTGCTGTCGATCGTGATCGAGAAGGGACTCAACGTCCGCCAGACCGAGGCCCTGGTGCGGTCGTGGACCGAGCGGGATAGATCATCGAAAACCCCGCTCGCTGCCCGCGATCCGGACGAGGTGCGGATCGAAGACCGGCTGCGCTCGGCGCTCGGCACCCGTGTGGCCGTGCGCAAGGGACCGCGCGGCGACGGCGGCTCGGTGACGATCCAGTTCTTCTCGGATGAACAACTCCAGGGCATCTACGACCGGCTCGTAGGCGAGGAAACCTGGTGATCGCGGGTATCATTACTCGTTGACGTGGACGCGCCGATGCTCGCCCTCACCCCTACTCCGCTTCATCCATGACAAGGACTTACCGACATGGCCACCCGCGAAGATCTGACCAGGTCCCTGAACGAGACCATTGAACGCATTGGGCTGGTAAGGGGGCGACTTTGACCTCGCTAACGACGAACGCGAAGTAGCCGATCTCGAACGCCGCAGCGGCGAACCCGGCTACTGGGATGACCAGGACCGGGCCCAAACCGAAATGCGGCGTCTCGGCGAGCTCAAGAGCACCGTCGAAACCTGGGACCGAATCACCCGATCCAGCGATGACCTCGTGGTGCTTCTCGAAATGTCCTCAGAAGAACCAGAGCTCCTGGAAGAACTGGAAATCGAGCTCACCGGGATTCGCGACCAGCTCGACGCGATGGAGTTGCAGTCGGCGCTCGACGGGCCGCACGACGGCTCGAACGCGATCCTGATCATCCATTCCGGCGAGGGTGGCGTCGACGCCCAGGATTGGGCCTCGATGTTATCCCGGATGTACCTCCGCTGGGGCGAGCGGCGCGGCTTCAAGACGGACCTGCTCGACTCGACCGACGGTGATGAAGCGGGCGTCAAGAACGCCACGATCGAGATGAAGGGCGCCAACGCCTACGGCCTGCTCAAGGGCGAAGGCGGTTCGCACCGGCTCGTCCGCATCTCCCCGTTCGACTCCGCGCACCGGCGGCACACGGCGTTCGCCCTGGTCGAAGTGATCCCGGAAATCGAGAACGATACCGAGATCGATCTCAAGCCGGACGACGTGCGGGTCGACACCTACCGATCGTCCGGGGCCGGCGGCCAGCACGTCAACAAGACCGACTCGGCGGTGCGCCTGACACACCTCCCGACCGGCATCGTCGTCACCTGCCAGAACGAGCGGAGCCAGACCCAGAACCGGGAAACGGCCTACAAGATTCTCCGGTCGCGATTGCTGGAGCTCAAGCTGAAGGCCGAGGCGGAGGAGCGATCCGAGCTCAAGGGCAACCTCACCGCCGCCGGGTTCGGCAGCCGCATCCGCAGCTACGTCATCCACCCGTACACGCAGGTCACCGATCACCGGACCGACGCCAGCGTGGGAGACGCCCAGGCCGTCCTCGACGGCGGCCTCGACCCGTTTATCGACGCCTACCTGCACTTCCTCATCACGCCCCAGGAAGTCGCTTCGTGACTCAGACAACCGGATCTGTTGGCGCCAGTCCCTACGGCGGTCAAAAACGGAGGCAAACACGATCATGGACAGGAATTCAAGGGATGACTTTCGGGATAGAATCGTCGTCGATCCAAAGATCCTCGTCGGCAAGCCAGTCGTCAAGGGCACTCGAATCCCGGTCTCACTGATCCTGAATCTGGTCGGCCATGGCGCAACATTCGACGAGATCGCGGAAGATTATCCCAACCTTACCCAGAATGATATTCGCGCCGCCATACTCTATGCCGGGGCTAGTCTTGAACGTGAAGAAGTTTTCTCCCTGGCAGCACCGCAGTGACTCGGTTACTGCTCGATGCGAATCTTTCCCCTCGCACCGCACAGTTTCTTACTCAACGATTCGAGTTCGATACTGTCGCACTTTCGACTATCGGTCTTAGCCATCTCGATGACTTCGAAGTCATGGCCCATACCAAGGTGGAGGATCGAATTCTCGTCACTTTCGATGTCGATTTTGGCCGGCTCTTTCACCGCTACGAGCGCGGTCTGGTCGGCATCATCGTGCTCCGTCTCGCCGACCAAACTGTAGCGTCGGCCAACCGAGCGCTCGAGCGCCTGTTCACCGATCCGGCAGCAGAAGCGCTCGTTTTCGAGCGATCACTGGTAATCGTGGATGAAATCCGTATCCGGGTGACCACCGATTCGTGAGTCATCTCTCCGGAGTTGATCTCGGAGAGAGGAGCGGACACTTTGAGTGAGACGGCCATCTTTTCAATAGCAACCAGGGCAATCGCGCTTGCCATCATGGCTATCGTTGCCGGAGCAGTGGCGCCGAATCCAGTCTTGGCACAGCCGGCTATGCCCGCTTCACCGGTTGCCGCGACCGTCGAGACG
>JBGTNF010000370.1:0-5811 GCA_041743205.1 Thermomicrobiales bacterium
CCGCGGTCGCGGTCATCACCCCGGCCTTTGCGGCCCTCGGCCTGTTCACGCCGGCGGCGGCCCGCTCGACCGACACCCTGATCGTCAACACGTCGGGCGCCCGTTTGCGGTCCGCGCCTGGCACCGCCGCCGGCGTCATCGCCTCGCTGTCCAAGGGAACGGAAGTCCGCTACCTGGCCGATGGCGGGTCCGCCAACGGACTCCGCTGGTACCAGGTGCTGGTGATTGCCACCGGCAAGGCGGGCTTCATGGCCCGCGACCTGCTTTCCTCCCCGGATGGAACGGGCGCCCCGGTCATCGTGGGTACGGCGAAGACCACGGCCAGCGTCAACCTGCGGTCCGGTCCGACAACCGGCGCCCGCGTGGAGCGGGTGCTCGCGGCCGGCACGACCGTGCAAATCAGCAACACCCTGTACGATGGCTTCCGCTACGTGGTCCACAACGGCCTGCCGGGCTGGATCGCCAACCAGTACCTCGGCACGGGCAGCGGCCAACCGGGCGGCGAGACGTTCACGACCACGGCCCGGATCAACCTGCGGGCCGAACCGAGCACTGGCGCCGCGGTCAAACTGGTCATCCCGTCCGGCGCCAAGGTCAAGGCGCTCGCGGGCACGGCCAATGGCTGGCGGCAGGTTTCCTACAACGGAACCACCGGCTGGGCGGCGACCAGTTACCTGAACTGATCGCGCGAAGTCACGGCGGGCAGGGGCGCAACGCCCCTGCCCGCCGTTCCTTTCCCCGGGATGGCTGGCCAGGCGATCGTCGTGTACTTTGACGCCGGGACCGACCGGACGGCCATTCCGGAGATCGAGGACGTGCCGGATGACCGCACGAAACCAGTCCCTCGTCGCTCGCTTCATCGAGGACATCCTGAATCGTGGCGATACCCGCCTGATCGGCGAGATCGTCAGCCCCGGTCACGTGCTCCACGGCGCCGACGGCGACCTGTATGGACAGGAAGGCATGCGGATCGCCGTCACGGAGTTTCGCATCGCGTTCCCGGACGTGCGTGTGACGCTGGAAGACATCAACCAGCGTGGCGACTGGATCACGGGTCGGTTCGTGTTTCAGGGGACGCACCTCGGCCCGTATCGCGGCCTGGCGCAGAGCGGCGCCCCGGTGGCGGTCAGGGGCACGGTGGTGGACCGGGTCGAGCACGACCGGCTGGACGAAAGCTGGATCACGATCGATGGCCTGGAGCTGGCCCGGCAACTCGCGCTGCACGCGGGCGCGCCCACGCCGTGACCTTCAACAAGAAAACATAACGAAAGGGTTTACCCGCGATCGAGGGCGAGGCGTTCGTCGTCGCTCCACGGGCCGGGGTGTCCCGCCTTGAGCATCAGTCGGGCGGCGTCGGCGGCGGAGTAGGCATGCGACGCCTCGGCGCGCACGGCGGCGCGGACAGGGTCGGCGGCGTAGAACTGCTTGGTGTCGCCATCGAAGACAATTCCGCCGTCCAGCTCGACCCAGGCGCGCTCGGTCGTGTCGTCACCAGTTCCGGCGTCGTGGCGGCCGTGGACCAGCCGGATCCCGGTTTCCCGGGCGTGCCGCAGGACGTATTTCCAGGTCGTGTGGTGGCTGGTTCCCTCCCGTTCGGCGCCGCCGGCCCCGCGCCGGAGCCGGGCCGGCACATCGACCGGCTCCAGGCCGGGGATGCGCGCCACTTCGGTGGTGAAGTAGTAGGGGTTATCGCGGTACATGTCGCGCCAACCGGGTGCCTCGGGTTCCGTGGTCACGTCGCGACCTCCTGGTCCGTGCGAGCTGGGTACAGCTTGACACATCCCCACGGCCGTCTTTCCCCGGCATCGCCAGCGAGGACTGGTTTCCGGCACAATGGGGATACGGCTACGCGCGAGACGCTGACGTTGTGTCGAGAGGAGGAGGCGCTGGATGGTGAAACGACGGGACGAGGCCACGTGGTTCGCCACGCCCGCCGGACTGCGGGACTGGCTGGAGGAGCACCACGCCACGGAAACCGAACTCTGGGTCGGCCTGCGCAAGAAGCACGTCGCAGGCGGCGTCACCTGGGTGGAAGCCGTCGACGAAGTGCTGTGCTACGGCTGGATCGACGGCGTCACCCACACCGTCGACGCCGACGGCTACACGGCCCGGATCACGCCGAGGCAACCCCGCAGCATCTGGAGCGCCGTCAACCTCAAGCGAATCGAGGAACTGATCGCGCTGGACCTGGTCCGGCCAGCCGGGCTGAAGGCGTACCGGGAACGGGACGAATCCCGCGCCCGGCTCTACGCCTTCGAGCAGGAATCGGTCGAGTTCGATGACGACCAGACAGCGACGTTCGCCGCGAACGAGGCGGCCTGGATCTGGTTCCAGGGGCAACCGCCCGGTTACCGGCGCCTGGCGATCTGGTGGGTGATCAGCGCCAAGCGGCCGGAAACCCAGGAGCGTCGCCTGGCCCAGCTGATCGACGATTCCGCCAACGGCCGCCGGCTCAAGCAGTACGCGCGAGGTTGAGCGAGGTTTGGCCGGGCGCGTCGTTATCGTCAACCACACGTGGCATCAGGTCCGCGCAGACCGGGTCAACACGGGGTTGAACCCTACGCACGATCCGGTTCGTCGGGATCGATTTTCGCTTCTGTCCTGCTGTGATCGTCGATGAGGTCGGCAAGGCCGGTGGTCCGGATCAGGTCGTCCACCTCGTCGAAGAGCGCGTCGAGCGCCGCCAGCAAGGTGGGTTTCGCGGCGTCTGGGGAAAGAATCCTCGATCCTCGGAATGACGAGGCTGCGGCGTCGCTTCCGGGCGCGGTGACGACGGCGCGGATCCGGGGCGCGAGGCGGGAGCCGTGCTCCAGGCGGGCGAGGTGATCGAGGAGCCGCTTCTCGCCGGGGTGCGGCGTCCGGTCGATCGCGAAGGCGATGTCGAACACGCTCGCCAGCAGCGCGGTCAGCCGGTGCTGGACGCTGACCGGATCGTTGCGCCAGATCGCGAGCTCGATCTGGCGATAGTACGACGAGTGGGTAGTCCGCAGCAGCGGCCAGTTCCAGGCCACGATCGCGCGGCGCAACGGCTCCGGATACGGCGTGGCCGCCAGCTCCTGCATGCCCGCGAACCAACCGTCGCGGTCGAAGAGCGGCGTCGAGTGATGGACGGTTCGCCAGAAGGCGGTGGTGTAGCCAAGCGCGGGTCGATGCTCCTCGATCACCGCCCACAGGTCGCGCTCGAACGCCGCCCGGTCCCAGTACATGATGTCGAGAGCGACGCCTGATCGGCGATCTGTCCACTCGTCGCACGGGCCGAACCAGCTGTTGCCGATTTCCGGATTCGGGTCGAACCGGATCGCGAGATCGCGGCGGGCGTCGAGCGGGATCTCGGCGTCGAGGTAGACGGACACATCGTAATCGGACCACGCATCGGAGAGGTCAGATGTATGGGAACCGCCCAGCGCGATCGCGGCGACCTCCGGTCGGTGCGCGAACGTTTCGACGATGGCCTGGATGACATCGGGCTGGTTGCCGGTCACGCGGTGAATCCTCCTGTCGAGCGGTTACCGATGCGGAAGAAGCTTGCGCTGCACCGCGAGCACCCAACTGGCGATCAGGGCGACGTTGATGACGGCGTCGAGCAGGTAGACCGGCGAGATCCGTCGCTGACTGACGTAGAGGACATCGATCGTGGTCAGCGCCGCGCTCGACCCGATCGCCAACCCGACGATCTCCGGCGTGACCCGTTTGCGCGCGCCGGCCGACCCGATCGTGGCCCCGACGGCAAGGATCAGCAGCGTCACCGTCTTGACCAGCCAGATGTCGGTCTTACGGCCCGACACCTTCTGGAACGATTCGATTCCGAACACGGGCCAGACCCCGGTGACGAGGTCGTAGGCGGCGTGAACCTGCCAGATCTTCGGCAGCCACTGGTCGATCAATCGGTGCATCGGTCGCTTCTCCCTGAACGGTAGCCACGTTGGCGATCATCGTAGGGCGCTACCTCGTGTACCCCTGACGCATCCGAACCCACACATGCGGGAGGACACAAGGTCGGCCCCGCTGGATATCCCCTGCCTGGCTGCCCCTTGCCAGCAGAGTCAGCCGGCGACACGCCGATCAGGGGTAGCTTCGTACTTCATGGTAGCGGGTGTCACTTCCAGGGACAGCGGGAGTCGGGATGGATCGTGAACGAACGACGTTGCGCTTTGACCTGCCCTCCACTATCTTTAGGATAGTATTGCACTCCGCAGCGGGCGCCGTCACCGCGCCCACACCTGTCCACGCTTGAAGGATGACGACGATGCCACCCACCTATCGCGACCTGCTCGACCAGGTCAAGGCCCGAATCAGCGAAGTCGACGCCGCCGGGGCGCAGGCGCTGATCGATTCCGGCGCGCACGCGATCGATGTCCGCGAGCCGGATGAAGTCGCCCAGGGCGTGATCCCGGGCGCCGCCGCGATTCCCCGCGGCTTCCTCGAAGCCCGGATCGAGGACACGGTCCGGGACCGTGACGAGCCGGTCGTGATCTACTGCGCCGGGGGCGCCCGCTCGGCCTTCGCCGCCGAATCGCTCAAGCAGCTCGGCTACACCAACGTCGTGTCCCTCGCCGGCGGGTTCGGGGCCTGGAAATCGGCCGGGCTGCCGTTCGAGACGCCGTTCCAGTATTCGCCCGAGCAGCAGCGGCGGTATTCCCGGCACTTCCTGCTCCCGGAAATCGGCCAGGCCGGCCAGCAGAAACTGCTGGAGGCCAAGGTCCTCCTGATCGGGGCCGGTGGGCTTGGCTCCCCGGCGGCGCTTTACCTCGCCGCGGCCGGCGTCGGCACGCTCGGGATCGTCGATGACGACGTGGTCGACGATTCCAACCTCCAGCGCCAGATCCTGCACTCGACCGCGCGAATCGGCGTCTCCAAGGTGGAATCGGCCCGGCAGATGCTGACCGACCTGAACCCGGACGTGACGATCGTCGGTCACGAGGTGCGGCTTTCCAAGGAAAACGCGCTGACGATTTTCAAGGACTACGACGTGATCGTGGACGGGTCGGACAACTTCGCGACCCGCTACCTCGTCAACGACGCCTGCGTGCTGCTCGACAAGCCAAACGTCCACGGCAGCATCTTCCGCTTCGAGGGCCAGGTGTCGGTGTTCGACGCCGCCCACGGTCCGTGCTACCGCTGCCTCTTCCCGGACCCGCCTCCCCCCGACCTGGCGCCGAACTGCGCCGAGGCCGGCGTGCTCGGCGTGCTGCCGGGCGTGGTCGGCGTGCTCCAGGCGACCGAGGCGATCAAGCTGATCGTGGGCATCGGCACGCCGCTGACCGGCCGGCTGATGCTCTACGACGCGCTGGACGCCTCGTTCCGCGAGATGCGGCTCGACAAGGATCCGGAGTGCCCGATGTGCGGGACAACCGAGCCGGTGTCACTCGACGACATCGAGTACACGGACATCGCCTGCGCGGTCCCGGCCCTGGTCGGGGCGTAGGACGGCGATTCGGCGCTGTTGACCGGCATTTCCCGTTGAACGGACGTACGTAGGGGCGGACCTCCATCGACCGCGTGCCGGAACTGTCGCCACCATGATCCTGTCGATGGTGTGTCCGCCCGGATGGTGGCAACCCCAATGCCGCCTTGTGCCCACGACGGCGGGTACCCCACACGGTCGACAAACCGTCAGGCCGATCACGCCCGTCACGGGCGGACACATCCTCGACAAGATCCAGATAGGCAAGATCCGGTTCGCGGTCGAGGCAGGTCCGCCCCATACGCATCAAGCTAAGGCTGGGGAGACGGAGACCAAAGCGGGATCGGCGAGGAGTTGGGCCGCGCTAGGTCGTGAGCGGCGCGTGTTGATGGTCCCGACGGCGGCGA
>JBGTNF010000371.1:0-5732 GCA_041743205.1 Thermomicrobiales bacterium
CCCCGGTGCTTGTGATCGAACACGGTGTTGCTGTTGAGATCGCCGATGATAATGCTTGGCTGGGCCCGCAGGAACGATTGGTAATGGTCGAGCGCCTCGCGGCCGGCTGGCCAGCGCATCCCGGAGCGCAAGGACCGGCGCGATCCCGATCCCCCGGCGCTCGGGCAATTCCGGCCCCAACCCGCCGGCGACTGAATCGTGAGGGATGCGGCACAATCGTGGGGCTGCCGCGCGTGTCTCGGTCCGTGTGAACAACACGAATCTCATGAAACCCGCTTGGCCATTGGCCAACCGGGTTTCGTAGGGGCGGACCTGGATCGAACCGTAACCGGCGCCTCCGCACACTGGATCTTGTTCGATCTTGTGTCCGCCCGGATCTTGCCGGGTATGGCATCACGGGTTTAAATCTAGACACAGTGAGTGGGCCGCCCCGACCAGGAGCAGCCTCCGCACTGTGTGCTTTGGTGAAGAATGGGGTGTTGACTACCGCGATTCCGTTCGGTCCGGCAGATCCAGGATAAGTGGAAGGTGATCGCTCAAGCTTATCCAGTCGTCGACCGCGCTAATCCACAGGCGCGCGTCGTCGAGCAGGTCGTTCGACCCGAACACATAATCGAAGTGATACGGTTTGTCCCGATGCCGGTACAGGAAGAACGTGGGCGTCGTCTCCTGGCCGTGCGCCTCACCTGACGCGCGATGGTATGCGCTGGACATCCCCATCACGTCCAACCGGGCCACCAAGTCCGTGTGGGATTTGCCCCGGTGCTTGTGATCGAACACGGTGTTGCTGTTGAGATCGCCGATGATAATGCTTGGCTGGGCCCGCAGGAACGATTGGTAATGGTCGAGCGCCTCGTGCATCACGCGCACGTACCGCCGAGTCGGGGTGACGACGTGCGCCCAACTCGCCAGGATGAAGAGGCCATTCCAATGGACCGGCAGGAACCAGCGAAGATCGGTGGGCCGGACATCGGCCACAACGCATGGCTGGTCGGCGAAGCCGAAGACCGCCACCCCCTTGCGTCCCGGCAGCCCAACCCAATGAGCAGCGCGCGCCTCCACCTGCCCGGCATCGGACTCGGTGATTTCCTGGACGATGAGCAGGTCCGGTTCGAGCACCAGGATGCTCGCCGCCTTCTTCCGGAATCCGCCGCCGCAATTCCACGAAACGATTCGCATTGAGCGCCGCCTACCGTTGGTCAGGGATGCGCCGGGCGCAAAAACGGGCGAGTCGATTGCGACTCGCCCATTCTTCATGCCAACGTGGTGGAGACGGGGGGACTCGAACCCCCGACCTCTACAGTGCGATTGTAGCGCTCTCCCAGCTGAGCTACGTCCCCGCGGGCGTTCGGATTATACGCACGCCGCCTCCGCCGCGTCAATCGCAACCTGACTCATTTTCAGTGTGACGGACGGACGACAGCGGGAACCGCTGCCCACATCTCAGCGTTATCATCCTGTCATCGATCTGCGCCCGGCGGGGCGACATGGTTGCCGCTCCGGGCGGCGCCGCAACCAGGAGACCACTACCCGTGATCAAGACCGAATTGCTCTACCAACCATCGTTCGCGCTCGCGAAAGTGCTCATGGACCAGGGCGATTCGCTCCGTGTCGAAGCCGGCGCGATGGTGAGCATGAACGGCTCCGTCCGCATCGAAACCCAGGCCACCGGTGGCTTCATGAAATCGCTCAAGCGCTCGGTGCTGGGCGGCGAATCGTTCTTCATGAATACGTTCCACGCCACCGCGAACGGCGCCGAAGTCACGCTTGCCCCACACCTGCCGGGCGACATCACCACGTTCCAGCTGGAAGGGCAGAACCTGATCGTCCAGTCTGGCAGCTTCCTCGCCAGCGAACCGGACATCACGGTGGAGACCAAATGGGGCGGCGCCAAGACCTTCTTCGGCGGCGAGGGGCTCTTCATGCTCCGCTGTTCCGGCGCCGGACTGCTGGTCGTTTCGAGCTACGGCGCCATCCACAAGGTGGAGGTGCCGGCCGGCCAGATGTACACCGTAGACACCGGGCACATCGTCGCCTTCGATGCGCACGTGGCCTACACCGTGAAAAAAGCCGGATCGTGGAAATCGACCATCTTCGGCGGCGAAGGGCTCGTGGTCGAGTTCCAGGGGCCGGGCAACATCTTCCTCCAGACCCGCAGTCCGGAAGCGTTCCTCTCCTGGATCATCCCGCAACTTCCGCGCGACTCGAGCAATTGACGCTTCGGCGTGGGGATCAGGCACCTGTCCCGCCCGATCCCCACGGCCAGCCCTTGTGGCGATTACGACGCGTAGAAGCAATTACGTGACCAATCGACAGGGCAGGCGTCGTTTTGCTATAAGTACAGCAAGACACGTATTTGGGACCCTGTCGAAAGCCACGTGCGCCGTAATGATGGTGGAAGTGCGGAGACCGTTGTCATGAGCGCCCGATCCCGCCACGCGTCCGATACGCCCAATCCCGGGAGTGAGCGTGTTGCCCGTGAGGCGTCACTGCCGACGCAACCCCGGGCGGCCCTCGCCACGCTCGTCGCCCGGCTGCAGGCGCCGATCGACAACTCGACGATCGTCCTGTTCCGCATCGCATTCGGTTTCCTGATGCTGTGGGAGGTCCAGCGCTACCTCAGTTACGGCTGGGTCGCCTCGGAATACATCGACACGGTCTATCGATTCCCCTACGTTGGATTCGAGTGGGTTCAACCGTGGCCAGGCATCGGGATGTACCTCCACTACTATGCGTTGGCGATTCTGGCCGTGTGCATCGCGATTGGGTTCTTCTATCGCATCAGCGCCACGCTCTTCTTTCTCGGCATCACCTATATCTTTCTGCTGGACAAGGCCCATTTCCTCAACCACATGTACCTGGTGTCGCTGATCAGCTTCCTCATGATCTTCATACCCGCCAATCGCGATTTCTCGGTCGACGCCCACCGGCGGCCGTCGATCCGTTCGACGACGGCCCCCACCTGGGCGTTGGCGCTGCTGGCGTTCCAGGTTGGGATTGTCTATGTTTACGGTGGCTTTGCGAAACTCAATGGCGATTGGCTCCGCGGCGAGCCAATGCGCACCTGGCTGGCGGACGAATCGGATCTGCCGCTGGTGGGCAGGTGGGTGACCGAGGAGTGGTTCGTCTACGTCGTGAGTTACTCAGGGCTGTTCCTCGACCTCTTCATCGTGCCGCTCCTGTTGTGGCCCAAGACGCGCTGGTTCGCGGTCGCCGCCCTCGTGCTCTTTCATCGCTTCAACGCCGCCATGTTTTCGATCGGGATTTTCCCGATGTTTGCGACCGCCGCCCTCGTGCTCTTCCTGCCGCCGGAATGGCCTCGGCGGGCCGCCATGTGGCTGCGTTCGACGTTCGAGCCACAACACCGGCGAACCGTGCCCAAACGCGACAAGGGCCGCAAGGCTACGTTGGAGCCAACAACGTCGTCGCCGGTGATGTTCTCCAGAAGAGCGTGGATCCAGCCGCTCGCCATCGCCGGCATCACCGTCTACGTTGCGTTCCAGTTGCTCTTCCCGTTGCGGCATTATCTCTACCCGGGAAATCCGGCCTGGACGGATCAGGGCGACCGGTTCGCCTGGCGGATGATGCTTCACTCCAAGGTGGGCGACCTGCAATATGTTGTCACCGACCCGCAGAGCGGAACGACCTGGGATGTCGATCCGGCCACGTACCTCACCGACTTCCAGATCGGCAATATGGTTGGGCAGCCTGACATGATCCTGCAGTTTGGCCACTTCCTCGCCGATGAATGGCGGGCCGATGGCTACAACGACGTGGAAGTGCAGGCGAATACGTCGATCTCGCTGAACGCCCGCGAATCCGTACCGATCGTCGATCCCTCGGTCGACCTGGCGGCGCAAGACCTCCCGATCGGCAACGCCAGCTGGATCACCTCGCTGGACGAGCAGCAACAGCTCGCGTCGCAACCAGACGACAAGGCCGCGAGCGATTGACCCGCTCCGAACGCCCGGTCAGGACGTTCGGAATGCCGGCGCGACGTCACGGGCGAACAGATCCATGCCGGATCGATCAGGCGCATCGAGAAACCAGAGCAGGAAGTGCCTCGCTCCCCGCTCGACATACGCCTGCAGCTGCGATCGCACCTCGTCCGGTGTTCCGATCAAGGTAATATCGGCGAGCGCTGCCGGCGGATCGTCGCGTCGTCCTTCGGCGTAGGCGAGGACCTCCGGATCGATCGACTCCTGGTCGGGCGACTTGTCCAGCAACGATGTGAGCCTGGTCCTGGTCTCGCCTTCAGGTGCAATGAGGACCTGAAGTTCGACGCTCGGTTCGATCTCGGCGACATCTCGTCCAACCTTGGCGCAGGCCGCCGCCACCAGATCCAGGCGACGCCCGAACTCCTCGACACTGCACGGCGTCGTATTCCACCCCTGTCCGAACTCCGCGCAGGCCGCGAGCAACCCCGGTTGCGTTTCGCCGAACCAAACCGGCGGGAGGGGCCGCTGGACCGGAACAGGTGTGCAGGTCGCATCCGTGACGCCGAACGATCCGTGCGTGACGGTGATGGGCGCCTCCGCCTGCCACAAGTCCATGATCAGCCTGATGCCGTCGACCGTTTCCGTCACCCGCTGGTCGACCTCGTCCGGATAGGCAAAGTGGTAGGCCCGGTGCTCCCGAAGTTGTTGGCCATAGTCGTAAAACATGACGAACCGGCCATCGGTAAGCTGGTCCAGTGTCGCGGTCATCTTGGCCGTGAGACCAGGGTTCCGGAAGTAGTGGCCCTGATGGATCATCCCGATCAGCGCGCGAGACGTAACGCCGCCGAGCGCGCTGAGCATCGTCCACCCTTCGAGAATCGCCTCGTCCCGGCCGAGCATCAAGTGATCGGCGACCCAGAGGGAGTCGAAGCCCAGGTCCTCGGCAAGTTTCCCGAGGTCGAGCGTTTCCCGCGCATTCACCCGCTCGAGATTGGGCGTGCGAAACAGGCCCGCCGACGGGTTGGCGAAGATCGGGAGGCAGTAGCCGAAACGGACCTGTCGAACCTGGGACATCGATTCCCTCCGCGCGATCTGGTTTCGGAATCAGGCTCTGCGCCGGGTCAGCCCACAACGGTGTCGAAGAACTCGCGTTCGCGGTTTTCCAGCAGCGGCACGATACGGCCCTCGATGATCTCCTTGAAGTGCGGCGTCTCGCGATGTGCGGCGATCGCATCCATATCGGTGTAGCGCTCGTAGAGCAGGATCAGGTTGGGATCGTCGTGGGACAGGTTGGCGAAGTAGAGGGAGCACTCCGGTTCGTGCGCGGCCACCAGCGGGGCCATTTCCTTGAGCGCATCGACGACGGCGTCGACGTTGCCTTCCTTGACGTGATACTTGGCGACGAGCACGATCATGGTGATTGGTCCTTTCGAGAGATGCGACGGGCTTGCCAGGCGGCGAGCCGGTTCGATAAGTTCGGATGCGACTCTTTCGGTGGCGCTCCTTCGTTCATCGCGGACCTCACGTTACCAGATGCTCGACCGGTTCTCCGTCGAGCGACCGGCGGATGTTGAACCAGAGTTCCTGGGAATCCCTGATCCACGTCCACGGTCCCTGGGCCGCCGAGTGCGGCGTGAGCACCACCCGCTGCGGCTGCGCTTCGTGCAGGGAGTGGAGCCGGCTCTCGGTCGGCAGCGGCTCGACCGCGAACGCGTCGATCGCCGCCGACCGGAGCCCGCCCGATTCCAGGGCGTCGGCCAGGGCATCTTCGTCCACCAGCTTGCCGCGGGCCGT
>JBGTNF010000372.1:0-3432 GCA_041743205.1 Thermomicrobiales bacterium
GCGCTTCCTCGCGATTCCCAACTTCATCGACGATATCCACTGGAACCCCGGCGGATTCTAGCCGTCGGGCGCATCGTCCGGCCTGCCACGAATCGCAGCCACCAGGGGTTTCAATTGGAGTGGCCGGCAGGTAGGATGAGATTGGGTCCTGAACATCACGAATGTTGGCGGCACGCGTCGCGACCGCCTTGCCTGTGAGGGAATAACGCATGGATCGTCCAATGCCGGTGCGCTCGATGAATCACCTGTCACGCCGTACGGCGCTGGCCGCATCACTCGGCGGACTCGCCGCGGTGGGCGCTGCGGGATTCGCCATCGCCTCCGCCCGGCAGGCGACGCCCGTCGCCAGTCCGGTCGGAAGCGACGACGCCTCGTATCTCTTCGTCCAGGCCGGGTTCACGTCTGGCTCGCTCGCGGACAATGGCGACGGTACGTTTCAGCTCACCCTGCTCAACGCGCCGGCCCAGACCGTCTTTTTCGCCGACCGTCCGGACCGGACCGTGGGCGCGCTCCCGACCGAGCGCTTCCTGGAGGTGCTCGGGTTCGACGCCGGGAACCCGCCGAACGCCGCATTGGTGATCCAGGTCGACGCCGGGAACACCGATGTGATCGTCTTCGAGCTGATGGTGCCGGTCTACGATGCGGAGGTCGCCTCGCTCACCTACACGGCCACGCTGCTGGAAGGGTTCGACCAGTTCATCGAGACGGGCGTCGGGTTCGTGGAGGAGCCGCTGACGGCGGACGCCCTGCCGCAGGAGTTCGGATCGAGCAGTCTCTTCATCGATTCACTGCTGGGCTGCAGCCCGTGGGATCCGCGCTGCTGACAAATGGCGCAGCGCTAATACAGGGAGTCCCGGTAGCGTTTCTCGCGTTCCCCGGCAATCTCGTCCAGCGTGCCGTCGAGGTCCAGTTTGGTTTTGAGGATCGCCGGCATTTGCGGCACCGCGCCCGGTTCCGGCCAGGTCGTCACATCCCACAGCTTCGAACGCCGGAAGGCGCGGGCGCAGTGCATGTAGACCGCTTCGGTGTGGACGATGATCGCCAGGTCCGGCGCCTTGCCCTGCATCGGGAACCGCGCCAGCAACGGCGCGTGCGTGGTCAGCCTGGCCGTTCCGTTGACGCGCAGCGTTTCATCGAGGCCGGGCACGATGAAGAGCAGGCCGACATGCCGGTTGACGACGATGTTACGCAGCGAATCGACCCGCTTGTTGCCAGCCCGCTCGGGGAGGATCAGCGTCCGGTCGCAAAGCACGTGGACCGATCCCGGCGGGTCGCCGCGCGGCGAGACGTCGCAGGTTCCATCGGCATCCGACGTGGCGAGGAGGTGAAACGGCGAGGCGCGGATGAACGCCTGCTCCAGCCCGGTCATCGCCGCCGTTTCCTTGGCGACCGACGTGTGCTTCGGCTGCCCGAAAAGCGCGTCGAGCTGCTCGATCGTCGTAATCGACTCCGCCTCGGCGGCGGCAAGACCGATGTCGATGTCGATGTCGATGTCGATGTCGTGATCCGGAATGTCTGGCATGGCGTTGATCCTTAACGATTGCGCGGAAAGCCGCAAACACTATGGTTCAGACCGTTTGGATTCGCGTAGGGCTGCGGAGCTTGCTCCGCCCGTGTCAACGCAATCGCGAACGACGGATTCTGGCGTGCTCTGGACGAAACCCGCCACATTACTTTTGGGCAGGAAGGGCGGAGCAAGCTCCGCAGCCCTACCCCTACTCGGGCAAGTGGGCCTACACTTCCAGCCCGTACCAGTGGATCGCGGTGTTGCCGAAGATCGCCGCCTCGGTCGTCTCGTCGAGCACGCCCAGGCCGTCCAGCGATTCGCGCGCCACGCGGACGACGTCATCGTAGCTTGCCGCCAGCGTGCAGACCGGCCAGTCCGAGCCGAACATCAGGCGCTCGGGCCCGAAGACCTCAAACACGGCGGCGACGTACGGCGTGAGGTCGTCCACGCTCCAGCCGTCCCGATTCGCCTCGGTGACCATTCCCGACACCTTGCAGGCGGCGTTTTCGAGATCGGCGAATTCGTGCATCTGCGCCGCCCACTCGTCGATCTCGCCGGTCGCGATCGGCGGTTTGGCGATGTGGTCGACCACGAACCTGACGTGCGGAAAGTCGCGGACCGTCGTGATCGCTCCCGGCAGTTCGCGCGGCGTCACGAGCAGGTCCAGCACGATCCCGGCGGCGGCCACCGCGTCCAGGTTGGCCTGGACCACATCCTGCAGGAGCCAGTTCTCGTCCGCCTCGTCGTGCAGCATTGGGCGAATGCCGCTCAGCCAGGCCCCGAATTCGCCGGCCTGCACCTCCTGGATGACCGCCGCCGCCTGCGGGTCGGCCAGGTCGATCCAGCCCACGACGCCGGCCACGAAGTCCGTGGTCCCGGCGATCCGGAGCAAATCCCGGGTTTCGTCGACCGAATCGTGGGCCTGGACGATGACGGTGGCGTCGATCCGGTTCGCCGCTAGCAGGGGCCGCAAATCCTCCGGCCCGAAAGGGCGCTCCAGTTCGGCAATGCCCTTCATCCACGCGTAGTCGCGGGTCGCGGGGTTCCAGAAGTGGTGATGGCTGTCGATCCGCTTCGGCTTCAGTTCGCTGATCACGGGTGTCCCTTCCGGCGGGGAACTCGGGTACCGGTCCCTCATCGTCTATGTTTCGGACGGCGATTGTACCCCGGAATGCGAGATTCCAGGATGAGGCCGCTGGTCGCTCGCGTTAGAGGCGCCCGAAGGCGAAGGTGGTGGACGAGTGGAAGCCTCGTTCACCGGGCAGGAGGACCGTCGACGGAAAATGCGGCTGGTTCGGGGAGTCCGGGAAGTGCTGCGTTTCGAGGCAGAATCCCGCCTGCCGCTCGTAGGTTCGCCCGCTCGTGCCCGCAAACGAACCGTCGAGAAAATTGCCGGAGTAGAATTGCACGCCCGGCTGGTCGGTGAGGACATCCATCACCCGGCCGCTGCCGGGATCGATCACGCGCACCATGAAGTTGGGCTGGAACGGCAGGTCCGCCGCCCGGTCGAAGACGAAGTTGTGGTCGTAGCCGCCGGCGAAGGCCAGTTGCTCGTCCATCTGGTCGATCCGGTCGCCGATGACCCGCGCTTCGGTGAAGTCGAATGGCGTCCCAGCCACGGGGACGATTTCGCCAGTGGGAATCAGCAATTCGTTGACCGGCGTGTAGTGGCTGGCCCGCAGCAGCAGGGCGTGACGCAGGATCGAGCCGCTTCCCTCCCCCGCGAGGTTGAAGTACGTGTGATTGGAGAGGTTGAGCACCGTCGGCGCGTCGGTGGTGGCGAGGTAAGTGATGGACAGCGCGTTTGCGTCACTGAGGTTGTATCCCACGGTTACGTCAACCGTCCCCGGATAGCCTTCCTCGCCGGCTGGACTGGAGCGGGTGAGGATGAGGGAGAGGCTTTCTGGATGGGGATCGAGCCTGGC
>JBGTNF010000373.1:0-5136 GCA_041743205.1 Thermomicrobiales bacterium
GCCTCGACCGCCGGGGCCATCTTCCCGGCGACGGCGCCGCCTGATCCGGTAACCGCCGGGCGCTCGATGGACAGAACGCTTGTCACTGGAGTGTGGATGGACGTTTGAGTCGTTGCCATCTTGAAGGATGCCTTTCCGAAATCGCCATCGCCGTCACCGGGCGGTTGACCTGCTGTCTTGGCCAGCTTCGCCGAGGCGCCGGGCCCTGTCCATCGCCCTTCTGCGTTTGACCGCGCCATCGCGCCAGCCGTACGATGGTCACGTACGCTCATCGGCAAGCTGGACCAGGCAAGGCGCGTTGCGGCGCGGCGCCAGAAAGTCGCCTGCCGTCGTGCAGCGTGATCCCGATCCGACCTGCAAACGCACCGGCGCCAGAAGGCGGAGACTCAATGATGCACCCCACAGTCGATGCCTCCGATCCCAACCAGGAGCTGGAGCTCCTCGATCTCACCTGCCCCGCTTGCGATGCGGACCTGATCTCGGACGAATCGTTCCTCAGCCACCGCGTTTGCGGTTCCTGCAACCGACACTTTTCGATCGGGGCGCGGGAACGCATTGCGCTGCTGGTCGATGCCGGCGAGTTCGAGGAGCTGAACACGTCGTTCGCGCCGCCGGAATCCACCCTGGCGCGTGACCGCTTCCCGAGCGCCGAGCGCCTGGCCGAGCACCACCACTTGCAGGTAATTGGCGAGGCCGTGGTCAGCGGCATCGGCCGCATCGGCGGCGTGAACACGGTCGTGGTGGCGCTCGACGATCACCTGGTGGGCTCGGCGCTGGGAGCCCTGATGACGGAGAAGATCATCCTCGCCCTGGACTACGCCCGGAGCCGAAGACTTCCGGTGGCGCTGGTTTGCGCCGGCGGCGCGGCGTTCGGTCAGGCGGGTCCCCTCGCGCTCGTCCAGGGCGGTCGCCTGGCGACCGCGTTCTCACAACTGCATCTCGAAGGCGTGCCCGTAGTGGGCGTGCTCGCGCACCCCATCGCCGGGTCGGTCTTCGCGACTTTGGCGGCGCATTGCGATGTGCTCTATTCGGAACCGGGCGTGCTCGTCAGCAGTGGTCCGGCCGGCGGCGGCCTGCCGAGCCCGCAACGCTGGCAACCGGTCGACGTGCTCGCTGCCGACGGCTGGATCGACAAGATCGTCGATCGTTCCAGGATCCGGGGGCACATCGCGGCGTTCGTCGATGTCGTCGGCGGCAGCGGCGGCGTCGTTCGCGAGGGATCCGCTCCCATGCCTGGCTCCGGCGCTTCCATCTCCGCCGCTGAGGCGATGGCCAACCTCGATCATCCCGATCGACCCGCCACGTCCAGAATCGTCGCCTCGCTGGTGTCGGGCTTCGTCGAACTCCGTGGGGACCGGGTGTCCAGCGAGACCCCGGATGTGATCTGCGGCATTGGCCGGCTGGATTCGCTGCCGGTCGCGATTTGCGGCCAACGCGTCGGCGTCGAGGGCGAGGGACGGTTCGCCGAGGCATCGGCAGCTCGCAAAATAGCCCGTCTTGCCCGCCTGGCGGGACGCCTGGAGATGCCCCTGATCGTGCTGGTCGATGGCCGGACGGCCGCGGGCGGCCCGGGGTTCGCACCGGAGTCCGCGTTCGCCGTCGGATCGCTGGCGTCGACGATTGCCCAGTTGCCGGTTCCGGTGATCGCGATCGGCGTCGGCAGAGTGAGTGGCTTGCTCGCGACTTCGTTGATGATCGGCGATCGGCAGTTCCTGATGTCGAGTGCGGTCTACGCGACCACCGCCGATACGTCGCCCGGGCACGGATCGCTCCGCAGCGGTCCGCGCCATCCCCGCGCCGCCGGGCGATCGCATGCCCTGGACGGTGTGCTGACGGCGCGCGAGTGTGAGGAGTTGGGCCTGATCGACGGCGTGATCAACGAGCCCCGGCCGGGAGCGCACGTCGATCCCGAGGGCGCGCTGGCGTCGGTGCGCTCGGTGTTGCTGGCATCCCTGGCGGAACTGACCGGCACGGGCCAACGCCGGTTGCTGGATACGCGGCATCGACGCCAGCGTAATCTGGGCCAATCGACGCCGGAGGGACTGGCCGCCGCCCGCAGCGAGTTGTGGGAGCTGCAGGAGTTCCAGCGGTCGGTGGGACGATCGCTCGACGAATGGCGAGACCGCTGGGATCAGCTCAAGCTCTCCCAGCCGCGCCTGAACTTCCAGCGCCCGGACATGAACGACCTGACGACCAAACTGCGGGCTCGAAGGTCGGAACTTCGGGCGCGGCGCACCGAATTATTCGAACGGGCCGGCATCGGCGACCGCTCGAACGAGTGAGATCGCTGGGCAAAAGCGATAGCCAGGTAGGGGAGGCCCTTGTGGCCTCCCGCGCTGTCGGGCGCTTCGAGTTTCCCGTTGCGCCCCGATCCGTTTGTCGATACGTGCCGCCACGGCGTGAAGTCGTTCGTCATCCTCCAAGGACGTTTCCATGAAGCATGTATCTCTGGTGCAGGTCGGGTTTGGCACGGTCGGCGGCGCGCTCATCGAGCAGGTCGTGGACAATCGCTCGTTCTGGCGCGATCGGTTCGGGCTCGATGTCTCCATCGCCGCGGTCGTGGGAAGCAGGGGCGCCACGATTGCCGAGGCGCCGGGTGGTCTGGACGACACGGCCCTGCGCCGCCTCGTCGCTGATCGGCGCACTGGCTCCGTGACCTCCACCGGGGGCTCGTTGCCTGACGCCCTGCCGGGCATCGCCGCAGCCGGGCCAACGATCCTGCTCGACGCCGCCGCCGGCGCGGGAACGGTCGATCTCGACGTCCAGGCGTTGGACCTCGGCGCCGGGCTCGTGCTTTCCAACAAGGCGCCGCTCGCGTTGCCGCAGTCCGATCCCCGGACGGGCCGGTTGTGGGCGGAAACCGCCTCCACCGGATGCCTGAAGTTCGAGGCGACCTGCGGGGCCGGCCTGCCCGTAATTTCCACCCTGCAATCGTTGCTGGACACCGGTGACCAGATTCGGGAAATTTCCGGGACGCTCTCCGGCACCTTCGGCGCCATCTTCTCGGCAGTTGGCGGCGGGATTCCGTTTTCCGAGGCGGTGCGTAGCGCCAAGGCCCAGGGCTACACCGAGCCCGATCCCCGCGACGATCTCAGCGGCCTCGATGTCGCCCGCAAGGGGTTGATCCTTTCCCGGGCGATGGGCAGGATGATCGACCTCGACGATATCGCGGTGGAATCGCTCGTGCCCGCGCATCTCGTAGGGGCCAGCATCGATGAGTACCTCGACCGGATCAGCGAGCAAGACGAAGAAATCGCGAAACAGGCGGCGGAGGCAGCCGCGGCCGGAAAGTCCCTGAAGTACGTGATGCGCTGGCGGGAGGACGAGGGCGTCAGCGTTGGTCTGGCGCAGGTTCCACGCTCGACCGTACTTGGCGCCCTTCAGGGGCCGGAGAACATCGTCTCGTTCCGGACGGATCGCTACGACCAGTACCCCTGCGTCGTGTCGGGACCTGGCGCCGGGGCGGCGGTCACCGCCGCGGGGATGCTCGCCGACATGCTCCAGCTTGCCCACCGTCTCGGGTAGCCAGGGATTTCCATGACTGGCGCCAGTCGTAGCGGCGGTACCTCCGTCGACCGGCGTAAACGGCTGGACAACCCCTGATCGGTCGACGGTGCGTCCGCCCCGATGTTGGCAAGAGCCGATTTCGCATCAGCCACGATCCGGGCGGACACATGATCGACAAGATCCGGTTGCGCAGGAGCCGCTCGCGGTCGATCAAGGTCCGCCCCTACGAGTGCAGGTGATGGGTGTGTTCATTCGCCGAGGCGCTGCTTCAGGAATTCGAAGCCCATCGTCAGCATGTGCGCCCGTTGGGCGTTGTCCGCCGACCCGGCGTGCCCGCCCTCCCGGTTCTCGTAGAACAGCGCGCCCGGAATGCCGCGCGCCTGCATCCGGGCAGCCATCTTTCGGGCCTGCACCGGCCCCACGCGATCGTCGCTGGTCGCGGTGTAGAAGAGGACCGGCGGGTAGTCGATGCCTTCCCGCAGGTTGTGGTACGGCGAAAAGGTCTGGATGAACGCCCAGTCCCCGGATTGCTCGGGATCGCCGTACTCCGCGATCCAGGAAGTTCCCGCCGAGAGTTTCGTGTACCGCTTCATGTCCAGCAACGGAACCTGGCAGACGATCGCGCCGAAGAGTTCCGGGTAGTGCGTCAGCATGTTGCCGACCAGGAGACCGCCGTTGCTGCCGCCCATGCACCCGAGGCGTTCGGGCGCGGTGACCTTGCGGGCGACCAGGTCCTGGGCAACCGCCGCAAAGTCCTCGTAGGCCCGGTGGCGGTTCTCCCGCAGCGCCGCCTGATGCCAGGCCGGGCCGTATTCTCCTCCGCCGCGAATGTTGGCCAAAGCCAGCACGCCGCCGCGTTCCAGCCAGGCGCGGCCGATCGCGCCGTCGTAGCCCGGCGTCATGGAAATCTCGAAGCCGCCGTACCCGCGCAGCAGGGTTGGGTGCTGGCCGTTGGCCGGCAGGTCTTTGGGGCCGATCTGGAAGTAGGGGATGCGGGCGCCGTCTTTCGACGCGACGAAGTGCTGCTCGACCGTGAAGGCCGATTCGTCGAAGAACGACGGCGCCCGCTTGAGCGTTTCCGGTGCGTCGCCGTCGATGATTCCCAGATGCAGGGTCGTTGGTTGCAGGAAGCTGGTGGACACCAGCCAGTAGTCGTCGTTCTCGTCGTCATCGACGCCGGACGCCTCGATCGTCTGGTACGGCTCGGCGGTGCCGAGGTCACGGCGTCGCCAAGGCCCGGCGCCCGGCGTCAGCGCCTCGATCCGGGTGGCCACGTCGCGCAGGGTGGTGAGCAGCAGGTGATTCCGGGTCCAGCTCCAGCGTTCGAGCGACGTGTGGGCGTCTGGCGTGAACAACACGGTGAATTCGCGCTCGCCGGCCAGGAAATCATCCGCGCGGGCGGCGACCAGCGAGCCGGCCGGGTACCTCTCCCCATCGGTTGACCACTCCGAGCGCAACTGGATCAGCAGCCACTCGCGGTGCAGTTCCACCTCGGCGTCTTCGGGAACGTCGATCAGCGTCGGCACGCCGTTGTGCAGCACGTAGGTTCGTGAGCGGTAGAAGGCGATCCCGTCCAGCAGGGTGTCCCGTTCGTAGCCGACGGTGTGATGGTGGAATGCCCACAGCCCC
>JBGTNF010000374.1:0-2560 GCA_041743205.1 Thermomicrobiales bacterium
AGCATCTCGTACCGGGCGTAAGGCGGGGCACGCGGCGATTGCGCGAATGGAACCTGACGCCCGCCGAACGGGAGCTGGCCGAACGTGCCGACGGACTGGCCCGGCGCGTGGCGGACGCCGAACGGGCACTTCCCGAGTTTCCCCGGCAGCTCGTGCACGGCGACTACTGGGACGACAACGTGCTGTTGCGGGCCGAGCGGATCGTGCTCGTCGCCGATCTCGACTTTATGGGCGAGCGCGCCCGCATCGACGACCTCGCCCTCACCCTCTACTACACCAATTCGACATTCGCCGACGACCAGGTGTCGGACGCCCGGCTCGGCCAGCTCCGTACCCTGGTCGACGCCTACGCCAGCGGGCTCGACGATCCGTTGAGCGGATTCGAACGGCGGGCGATCCCGCTGGCGATCGCCCGCACCACGCTCGGTTTCATCGCGATGATCGCCGAAACCGATTCCGAGGCCACCGGACGGAACCACGCCGCCGAGATGGCGCCCGACCTCGCCTGGGTCGCCGCCCTCGTCGACGACCTCGACCGCTGGCAAGAGGCGATGGCGTGATTTCGTGATGTGGTGGACAGGCGCCCCTGGAAGTCTTCCATGCGCTCGCGGCACCTTCCATACCGTCATGTCGAGCTTGCGAGACATCTCCCGGCGAAGCCGGTACTGTGTGGGTTCGCCTCCCGGTGTACCGCCTTCGGCGGGGGATCCCTCGTTCCTCGGGATGACGTTTGGGGCAGGTGACTTCCGGCCTCAACATCGCTGGAATGCGGCGTAAACCGCAACCAAACGAAAAATCCGCAGGAATCGGTGACCGATTCGCGATATCCACGATAGAGGGCCGATCCCTACTCGGGGTAGAATCGGACATCGCTTCACCAAGGAATCTCACCAAACATGGTCAATTCGCCCAACGTCGCCCCGGTATCAGCTCAAGAAGGCAGGCTCACGGACGAGCAGCGCCAGCAACTCTGGCGGGTCTTCCGCGCCTGGACCGGGAATCCCACCGTCGCCGATGACCTGACGCAGGAGACGCTAATCGCGGCCTGGCGCAGCGAACGGCGCCCGGTTGACGAGCCGGACCTGACCCGCTGGCTCTTCGGCGTCGCCCGCAACGTGCTGCGCCGGTATCGGCGGGAGCAGGGTCAGCAAAACCGCTGGCTGGTGGACGTGCCCGATGACGACAGCGCCTTCGCCCTGGCCAGCGAGACGTTTGACCTCGACGCCGAGCTGGAGCGCGAGGACATCGTGGCCCTGCTCGACGCCGCCCTGGCCCGGATTCCCGCCGAGAGCCGCCGCGCGCTCCTGATGCGTTATGTCGATGAGTTGCCGCAACGCGAGATTGCCGCCCGCCTCGGAGTTGCGGAAGGCGCGCTCGAAGGCAAGCTGCACCGTGGCAAGCGGGCGCTGCACCGCCACCTCGTGACCGATGGCCAGGCGGCGGCGCGGGCGCTCGGGCTGCTGGCGCCCGAAGACGAATGGCAGGTGACCAACCTCTGGTGCGACGCGTGTGGATCGCAGCGTCTGCTGGGAAAGTGGCTGGAAGATGGGGGCTTACGGCTCGATTGCCCGTCGTGCGCCCTGCTCGGTGGGCGGCGATCCTGCCACACCGATGTCGACGGCACATACACGGCGGGGCTGCGCTCGTTCGGCGCCGCGACCCGGCGGCTGGCGGACCATCTGCACCGGGGATCCAAAAACGGCTTTGTCGATCCGGGCGCCTGTCCTGACTGTCATGGAACGGTGGCCCTGATCCGGATGGAAACCGACCTGCCGAGCCTCTTCGAGTTCTGGCTTCGTTGCCGGGCCTGTGGGAACGTCCAGTACCGGTCCTCGATCGGCGTGACCGGCAGCCACCCGATGTTCATACGCTGGCTGAAGCAGGAACGCCGGGCGGCGTTCGATCCATCCACGTCATTTGTCGAGCGGGACGGCCGCGAGGCAGTTCTCCTGCGGTGGAACAGCCTGACCGGCACGGGCACGTACGAGGCGATTCGCGACCGCGAGACGCTGCGCTACCACCTGATCGCCATCGACGGCCGGCCGATCCCGCTCGACGCGGCGCCTCAACGTGGCCCCGAAGATGCGTCGCTGGTAGGGGATATCCAGCGGGGCCGCCCTGTGGCCTCCCGCATGACGGGTAGCGCGGGAGGCCACAAGGGCCTCCCCTACCCGAATACGGAAGAGTCGTGAGCTCACCGGATCACCTAGGATCCCCCAAGGCCAAGCCCGCGCCGTCGTTCGACTCGGCACAACGAGGGCTCGGCGGCAAGGTTGCCGACCTGGTCTGGTTGCTGCGCAAGGTGGTCGCAGTCGATCCCCGCTCGACTCGGCGCTGGGCCGCGATGACGCTCGCGATCGGCCTGCTTACCCCCGTCCAACTCTGGGCGACCAAGGGTGTTGCCGACAACCTCCAGGCCCGGCTGGACGGCGCCGATGCCGCCGCCGGTTCGGCGATGTGGTGGTTCGCCGCGCTCTGGGTCGTGGTGCAGTCGATCACCCTGATGGTCCCGCATTTCGAGAGCGGCTTCAGGGCGACCGCCAGCGAGCGGGGCGGGTCC
>JBGTNF010000375.1:0-5862 GCA_041743205.1 Thermomicrobiales bacterium
GAGGCGGGCGGCAGTTCCCGGACGATGGCCGAGAGCAGCGGCTGGATACAGAGCGTGTACTGCGTGGCCCCGCAGAGCATCGGCGTGACCGAGCCGTCGGAGATGCAGGACCGAAGCTCCTCGAAGAGTTCGTCATCGGAGATCGGGTCGTCTTCGAGATAGCGGGTCATGAGGTCTTCGTTGTGTTCGGCGATGCTTTCGATCAGGGCCTGGCGATAGGTTTCGACCTCGCCCCGGCACTCCTCCGGAATGGCGACCGTGTCGAACCCGCCGTCAGCGTTGTCGTGATACACGTAGGCCTGGTTGCTCAGGAGATCGACGATGCCCTTGAAGGTCTTGTCGGAGCCGATCGGGAAGTGGATGGGCGCGATCTGCTTGCCGAAGGTCGCCCGCAGCGATTCGAGGGTTCGCGGGAAATCGGCGTTCTCGCGGTTCATCTTGTTGACGAAGATCAGCCGCGGCAAGTTGTACTGGTTGGCCAGTCGCCAGGCCTGTTCGGTGCCGACTTCCACGCCAGCCGAGGCATCGACCAGGATCACCGCGCCGTCGACAACCCGCATCGCGGCGTGAACTTCACCGAGGAAATCGGCGTAGCCGGGCACGTCCAGCACGTTGATCTTGTGATCGTCCCACTCGACCGGGATGACCGCGGTGCTGATCGACATACCGCGCCGGATCTCGTCCGGGTCGTAATCCGAGGTGGTGGTGCCGTCCTGGGCGTTGCCGAGACGGCTGGTGGCGCCGCTGACGAACAGAAACGCTTCGGCCAGCGATGTTTTTCCCGCGCCACCGTGGGAAAAGAGACCGACGTTTCGGATACGCTCCGCAGGATAGTGCTTCATGCTCATCCTCTCCGGTTGGGACAGGTTTGCATCCAATGGCTATGTCGCGAACCTGTCGATGGCGTGCAGATCGCTTGTGGTCTTGTGCGATTCAGTATATGGCGGCGCACGAATTCAGCAAAGCGTTAACACGCCGGTAGGAGCGCGCAGGGTTTGCATCGCGAATCAAACCTCCTCGCCTGAGTCGCTCGTAAACCCTAAACCGTCATCCCAAGCTTGCGAGGGATCCGCCGCCGAAGGCGGTGATGCAGGTCAGCTAAGCACCCATACCGGCTTCGCCGGGGGATCCCTCGTTCCTCGGGATGACGTTGGGTGAGGTGTGGCGATCGCCGTCATTCGTTTCGCCACGACGGGCGGAGCGAGCTCCGCAACCGTACAAGACGCTCTTGTCCTGCAATGGCTGCAGGGTCATACGCCGCACGCTACCCCAGCCGGTCGACGATCTCAGTTCCCTGTGGAACCTGGAGAGCGGTCCCGGTTTAGCTCGTGGACGAGCCGCAGTCCCTCGATCGTTAGGTCCGGCTCGAAGGCGTCGATCAGGTCGGATGCGTCTGCGAAGATCTCGCCGTAGCCGCCGGTGACGATCACGGTCGGCTCGCCGTCGAGCTCGGCCTTCATGCGCATGATCATGCCTTCGATGAGCGACAGGTAGCCGAGCATGATGCCGGACTGGATCGCCTCGGTCGTCGAGTTGGCGATGGCGCGGGCCGGCGTCACCAGATCGACGGTGAAGAGCCTGGCGGCGCGCGAGGTCATCGCTTCGAGGGCGACGATCAGGCCGGGCGCCAGGGCGCCGCCGATGTAGGCGCCGTCGCGGTTGACCACGTCGAAGTTGATCGCGGTCCCGAAGTCGATCGAGATCAGCGGGCCGCCATACTTGCGGTACGCCGCCAGCGAGTTGACCAGCCGGTCAGCGCCAATTTCGCGTGGTTGCGGGTAATCGATCCCAATGCCCAGGTCGAGATCGATGCTCACGATCATGGGCGCCACACGTAGTCGTTCCTGACCCATCGCCGTCAACCATCGCGTAACGCTGGGCACCACGCTGGAGATCACCATGTCGGTGATGAACTCTGGGGCCACGTCGACCGCGTCCAGAACCGGCGCCAGGATGGCGTACCATTCGTCCGGCATCCTGTCCCGCCGCGTCGACATTCGCGCCGTCGCCACGACCTCCGCCGAATCGGGCCTGAACACGCCGAACACCGTGTTGGTATTGCCAACGTCGACCACCAGCAACATGGCGCGATTCACCTCGTGAGTTTGCCGGCGATGCATCCCGCCAGCGTCGATTCGGAGCCCCTCGAACCCAAACCCGTAGGCAATCTGGAGACCAGGCGCATGACCCAGGAGCACCAGTCCGAGTCGCCCGCAACCCCGCGTGGACTGTCCATGACGCATTTCTATATTCGCATGACCGGGTTGTTCCTGCTCGTGCTTCTGGTGGGCGTGGCCGGTGGCCTCCTCATCGGCCGCGCGACTGGCGATGGGGCCGCCGCGGAATCGTCGTTCGCCGATCTCGACGCAGTCACCGGCGTGCTGACCGACAACTACTACTACCGGCCAACCGACGATGTCGACCAGTCGCACTTCGTGGACGCTCTTGAGCAAAATGCGATCAGCGGCATGCTGACCAGCCTGAACGACGATTACACGCGCTATCTCCTGCCCGCCGATGCCCAGGTGCAGGCCGATCAGCTGCGCGGGGAGTACGGCGGGATTGGCGTCACGCTGCAGCAAATCGACACTACCGTGACGGTGGCCCGCGTCGGACCGGACACCCCCGCCTCCCGCGCCGGGATCCGGGCCGGCGACACCGTGCTGCGGATCGATGGCCGGCCAATCGCTTCCATCACCGATCCACTCGACGGCATCGACCTTCGTGGTCCGGTGGAATCGACGGTCGTGCTTAGCATCATGCGGCCACCCGGTGATACCCCGGCCGACTTCCCGATCGTGCGCGAGGCGATCATCGTCCATCCCGTTTCCTGGGAAATGATCCCGAACACAGATTACATGCGTATCAGGATCGACATCTTTGGCGATCGCACCACCCAGGAGCTCGACGCGGCGCTGGCCGAGGCCGCGGCAGCCAATGTCGGCGGAATCGTGCTCGACATCCGCGGGAACGGCGGCGGCTGGGTGCTCTCCGCCCAGGAGACGATCGGCCGGTTCCTTCCCGAAGACGTCGGGCCAGCCATGTATGAAGACACGTCTCCCCAGACCGGTGGGGAGTCCGAACTGCCGATCGTCAATGGTGACGTACCGCCAACCGACCTGCCGTTGATCGTTTTGGTCGACGGCAACACCGCCAGCGCCGCCGAAATCGTGGCTGGTTCGTTGCGCGATTACGACCGCGCGATCGTGGTCGGTGAGGAAACGTTCGGCAAAGGGTCGGTCCAACGTATCTTCGACTTCCAGGACGGGGCTTCTTTACGGGTAACGGTCGCCGAGTGGTTCACCCCCAGCAAGGGCCGGATCCAGGACGATGGCATCCGGCCGGACGTGCTCCTGACCGCGGACGAAAATGCCGCTGGAGATCCGTTCATGACGGCAGCCACCTCATTCCTCGATGCTGGCAAAAGCCGTCCGACCGACCTGGCGCTCATCAGCCCGACCGTTGGGGCGGCCACGCCGGCACCGTAGAGCGCTTGATTTTACATGACGGTCGGCATGATTTAACATTCCGATTACCGACGATTAATCCTGCCTCACTATGCTTCAAGCGTGAGCTCGACTTCGAGTGCGCGACATTGGAGACGGGATTGTTGATGCCGGCAAGGGCTGGAGCGGACGCACGGATCGACGAGCGGAAGGAAAGCGCGACGGTTCTCCTGGTCGAGGATGATCCGACGCTTCGCAGCACCCTGGCGTTCAATCTGACGCGCGAGGGTTACGAGGTTTTGACGGCCGCCGATGGTCCGTCGGCCATCGATCTCGTTGCCCGCAAGGGGGACCAGCTCGATCTCGTGATCCTGGATGTGATGTTGCCTGGCGTGAACGGCTTCCAGGTGCTGCGTGCGATCCGGCGCGAACACGCGTTCCCGGTGCTCATGCTTTCCGCTCGCGGCGAGGAACAGGATCGGGTCGACGGCCTTGAACTCGGGGCCGACGACTACGTGGTTAAACCCTTCGCCTTGCGGGAGCTGCTGGCGCGAGTGCGCGCCGCAGTTCGGCGCACGGCGGTGCTATCCGCTCGCCCGCCGGGTGTCCTCTTCCGCGGCGATCTCCAGATCGAACCCGATCGACGCCGGGCAACGGTTCGCGGCGTCGAATTGCAGCTCCGGCCCAAGGAGTTCGGCTTGCTGGTCACCCTGGCGATGGAGCCCGGCAAGGTGTTCCAGCGGCAGGAACTTCTCGATACGGTGTGGGGCGCCGATGTCTTCGTCGACGAGCGCACGGTCGATGTTCACATTTCCTGGCTTCGCGGCAAGTTGCACGATTCCGGTCTCGCGAACGATTGCATTCGCACCGTCTATGGAGCTGGCTACCGCTTCACGCTTGGACCGGACCAGGCGCCGGCGGAACCCGCCGACGCCGCGCCGATCACGCCCGTGACGGCAAATCAACAAGGGTAACCCGGTGTTCGCTGGTGGGCCGGATATCGAAATCCGCCCGCTGGCCCGATCGCGGTGAACGATGTCCGTTTGCCGCACTCGATGTTCTCAATGGAGGCGACTACACATGACTTTCGATCTCTCGTCACGATTCACCCGGCGCAATGTTGTGGTTGGTTCGGCGGCCGTGTTCGCGATGGCTCCGCTAATGGGCTACGGCATCGCCGTTGCCCAGGACGCCACTCCGGTTCCCTACGAAGCGCCCGACAACATTGGCGAAATTACCGGCGACATCGAAGCCGACGGTTCTTCCACGGTTGGTCCGTTGACCGAAGCGGTCATTGAAGAGTTCGCTGCTGTCGCGACCGGCATCACCGTGACCAACGGCGTCTCCGGCTCCGGCGGCGGTTTCAACCGCTTCGTCAATGGTGAGATCGCGATTTCCAACGCCTCCCGCGGCATTGCCGAGGACGAAATCGCCCTCGCCGCCGAAAACGGCATTGGCTACTACGAGTTCGATGTCGCGTACGATGGCATCACGGTCGTGGTCAACGCCGAGAACGACTTCGTCGAGTCGATGACGGTCGAGCAGCTCCAGGCGCTGTGGAGCGCCGACGGCGGCATCGTCAACTGGTCGGACATCAACCCGGACTGGCCGGCCGAAGCGATCGAGCTCTACGGCCCGGGCGCCGATTCCGGCACCTTCGATTACTTCAACGAAGTGATCCTCGGTGAAGACGTCGCCGTTCGCACCGACTACATCCCGAGCGAAGACGACAACGTCCTCGTTCAGGGCGTCATCGGCAGCGTCAACGCGCTTGGCTACTTCGGGTACGCGTTCTACGTCGAGAACCAGGACGCCCTGCGAGCCGTGCCAATCGACAACGGCAGCGGTCCGGTCGAGCCGACGATCGAGACGATCGCCGACCAGAGCTACGCGCCGCTCTCGCGGCCGCTCTTCATCTACGTCAATGCCGAAATGCTCCAGAGCGACCCGGCGCTGCAGGAGTTCGTGACCTATTACCTGGCGACGAGCGATGAGCTTGCCCCGGATGTCGGGTACATCGCGTTGCCGGGCGATATCGAGCTCGAGCAGCAGACCAAGCTCGAAGGCGCGATCTCCGGCGAACTCGCCCCGGACAGCGAAGGCGGAGCCGCCACCCCGGCCGCGTAAGCGACCGAATTCAACCCTGAGCCCGGTCGCGACATTGCGACCGGGCTCAGGGCCGTTCCGGGCCAAAACGTTGCCGGCTCACGTGCCGGCTGATAATCGCGTCGAATCGAGTTGACAGCTCACCGCATCGAGGAGCATGGCCGTGGCACAAGCCGCATTTGGCGCCGAAAACCCTGCTGGAGGATCCAGGCCACCGATGGATCTCTCCGGCAAGCGAAACCGGGCGTTTTCCGAGCAGCTGATCAAGTGGCTGCTCACGGCGTGCGCCCTGTTTACGTTGCTTACGACA
>JBGTNF010000376.1:0-1960 GCA_041743205.1 Thermomicrobiales bacterium
GAGCTTGCTCCGCCCGTCGTGGGCAGGGCCAGCTGTGCGATGTGCCGGGACGCGGATGACAGTTATCGCCTAGCACGGGCGGAGCAAGCTCCGCAACCGTACAAACGTTCAACTCGTATGCGTGTCCATGCAAATCGGGTGGGGCGCCCGACGCAAGGTTGGCCGACAGGTCCTCCCCTACCAAATTGCTTCCTTTTGAACGCACAAAACACCCCGGACGTTGAACGTCCGGGGTGTTCGCCCTTGCGTGTTGGGAGACGTCTACGCCTGTTCGCCCAAACCGTTGACCGAGGGAGCCGGTCCGGGTCCCGGGTGGACGACCATCCCGGCCTCGTGATCCTCAGGCACCGGCGGCACACCGAAGACCTCGAGCACCTGCGGCGCGTCCAGCGTTTCCTTCTCCATCAAGGCCACGACCAGGCCATCGAGCTTCTCGCGGTACTTGACGTTGATCGCCAGCGCCTGCTGGAGGGCGTTCTCTACGATCTCGCGGACGGCGGCGTCGAGGCGCTCCGATGTGGCGTCGGAAAACGACTTGTCCTGGGTGATCTCGCGACCGAGAAAGACGTGCTCCTCGCCGGTGCCAAGGTAGATCGGCCCGACATCGTCGCTCATGCCCCAGAGGCCAACCATGCGGCGGGCCAGGCTGGTGGCCTGCTTAAGGTCGTTCTCGGCTCCGGTTGTGATTTCGCCGTAGACCACCATCTCGGCGGCCCGGCCGCCCAACATGCCGGCTAGGCGGCCCAGCAGGTAGGTGCGGCTGTAGTTGTAGCGATCCTCGTCCGGCATCTGCACCGTCACGCCCAGGGCGCGGCCACGAGGCACGACGCTGACCTTCCGCAACGGGTCGGAGCCGGGGGTGAAGTGGGCGACGATCGCGTGGCCCGCTTCGTGATAGGCGACGACTTCCTTCTCGCGGTCATTCATCAGGCCGCTACGAGCGACGCCGAGCAGGATCTTGTCCAGCGCCTCATCGAAATCCTCCTGGAGGATTTCCTTCCGATTGCGGCGGGCGGCGGTGAGGGCCGCCTCGTTGACGAGGTTGCTGAGATCCGCCCCAGAGAATCCGGTCGTCGACCGGGCGATGTGCTCGAGGTCGACTGCCCCCTGTATCGGAATGCCGCGGGTGTGGATGGCGAGGATCGCGATCCGCCCCCGCTTGTCCGGCAGGCCGACCGTGACCTGGCGATCGAAGCGGCCCGGCCGCAGGAGGGCCGGGTCGAGCACGTCCGGACGGTTCGTGGCCGCCATCACGATGACTTCCTGGTTGGTTTCGAAGCCATCCATCTCGACGAGCAGCTGGTTGAGCGTTTGCTCGCGCTCGTCGTTCGACCCGCCGAGCCCGGCGAATCGCTGGCGCCCAACGGCGTCCATTTCGTCGACGAAGATGATCGCCGGCGCGGCGGTCTTGGCCTTGTCGAAGAGGTCGCGGACGCGGCTGGCGCCGACGCCGACGAACATTTCGACGAACTCTGAAGCGGAGACGCTGAAGAACGGCACTCCCGCCTCGCCGGCAACCGCGCGAGCGGTGAGGGTTTTACCGGTACCCGGAGGGCCCACGAGCAGGACACCGCGCGGGAGGCGGGCGCCGAGGGCGTGGTACTTGGCGGGGTTGCGGAGGAAGTCGACGACTTCCATCAGCTCCTGCTTGGCCTCGTCCTCGCCGGCAACGTCGGCGAACGTCACCTGGGGCCGCTCGGGATCGTTCTGCCGGGCCTTGCTGCGCCCGAAGCCGAAGACGTTCTGCTGGCCGCGACCCATCTGGCGACCCATGAAGATGATCAGGCCGAGGAAGAGCAGAAACGGCAGGAAGCTGAAAAGCAATCCAGTCCACAGGGAACCGCTGGAAGTGCGGCCCTCGATCACGGCATCGGTCGCTTCGAGACTGGCGAGCAACGTCGGGTTATCGACGCCCTGCGGCAGCGTGGCGTCGATGTGATCGGTTTCGGTGATGTTGGCG
>JBGTNF010000377.1:0-10384 GCA_041743205.1 Thermomicrobiales bacterium
GTTGGCGGGACGCTCGTCGCGGTCGGCGGCACGGTCGTCGCGGTCGGTTGGGCAGTTGAGCCACAGATCGTGACGTGACTGAGTCCACCGCCATTCCCGAATTTCGGGAACTCGGTAATGTTGGAGAACCCTGGGTAATAGCCGCTGGAGGCGGGCGAGGGGCTCAGGCTGTAAGTATCGGGAGTGGGATTGGGATTGTCGGTCACGGTGACGGTATAGGCGAATCCCTCGTCAGACGTGTAATTTCCCGAGCCATTGATATCATCGATCTTGTCCACTGCTTGAAGGCCTATGGAGGCGCATTCCTCCCTTGGGTTCTGGGCTACAACTCCCCCCGTTATTGCAACGAACAAACTCAGCCCTGTTACGATCGCTAAAACGATCGTCACCGACCCGTGACCTGTGCCGCTCCTGTTCCTCATCTCACGTTTCCCCCTTGAAATGCAGGTTTTGCCCACTGTCGATCGCCACGCGATAGCTGCAGCGCTTGCCTGCAACCTGTCGGCCATCATGCCTATTTGTGTGCCCGACATGCCTACGAATGTGGAAGCGTTCCAGCAAGTCATCCGCAATCGTCCTATGTCGAAGGTCATGCACTAGACTAGGACCATGTGACGCTTGTAGCCCATTCGGCATGGGTCATGCATACGAGTATAGCAAGAAACGTGTATTAAACTACGCCTAAAGTCATGGTCCATAAGTCCTTCATGGCCGGCGGGGCGTGGTCAGAGAAACCGACATCGCTAAATCCGTCGCCTGCCTATCGGGGAACCAGTGTGCTGAGCTCCCCGCCTCGCTTGTTGCGGGCGCCATGGCTGCCGTATGCTGACGCAATCCTTCCCGCAATGTTTGCCGGGAAGCGCTCGTTCGCCGACCGGTGAAATGCGTTGGCAATTCGCCCTCCCGAGGTTTCCAGGGTTTGGGCGCCGCGACCGGTCAACCACGGCACGCGGTTACAGCCAGGCATCGGGCACGAGACGCACGGCGTCGACGCGCGAACGGAATGGGACGTGCGCCCGTCGTCGCAGCGGTCACGCCAAGGCCGCAAGGGCAGGGGCATGCGTAGCTTTTTCCAACGACAAGGCAAGTTCCGCCCGCGCTCCTCGGAAGAGGCGACGGGCGATTCCGCGATCCCCGAAGACATGTGGGTCAAGTGCCCCAAATGCGGCGAACTCATCTATTCCAAGGAGCTCGATCACAACGATCGGGTCTTCCCCAAATGCAGCCATCAGTTCCGGCTCAACGCCCGCGAGCGGATCGCGTTGCTCGCCGATGACGGATCGTTTGAGGAGTGGGACAGCGGGATCCAGCCGGAGGATCCCCTCCAGTTCGTCGATCCCAAAGGCGCCTACGCCGACAAGCTCGTCAGCACCCAGCAGAAAACCGGCGAAACCGAATCCCTGATCACTGGCTCCAGCCGGATCGATGGCCGGCCGAGCGTGATGGTGGTCACCGAGTTCGCGTTCATGGGCGCCAGCATGGGCTCGGTTTGGGGCGAGAAGCTCGCCCGCGCCGTAGAGCGGGCCACCCGCGAGGGCCTGCCGGTGCTCACGGTCAATGCCTCGGGCGGGGCCCGGATGCACGAGGGCCTGTTCTCCCTGATGCAGATGGCCAAAACCGTCGCCGCGTTCGACCGCCTTGGCCGCGCCCGGTTGCCCCATTTCTCGTTGCTGATCGACCCTTGCTTCGGCGGCGTCACCGCCAGTTACGCAACCGTGGCCGACGTGATCCTGGCCGAACCGGGAGCGCTGATCGGCTTCGCCGGCCAACGCGTGATCGAGCAGGTCACCAAGCAGAAACTGCCGGCTGATTTCCAGACCGCCGAGTTCCTGCTCGACCACGGCATGATCGACCTCATCGTCGAACGCGCGCTGCTCCGCGCGACCATCGCCACCCTGATCGATCATCACGTCGCGCCATCCCGGCCGTCGTTCTCAGCCAACGGTCACGAGGCCGGGGATTTGCTCGCCGGCACGGACGACATCGCTCGCGCCGTCAACGCGGAGCCGGTCCGGCACTCCGCTTCCTGACCGCACCAAGGACGCCTTCCACCTCATGTCCACCACCGAACCCGTTTCCGAAGAAACCGTATCCTCGCACGCCGCCGGCCTTCGCCCAATCGACCGGGTGCGGCTGGCGCGCGATCCGCAGCGCCCGTCGACGCTTGACTACATTGCCGAGTTGTTCACGAATTTCGTTGAGTTGCACGGTGATCGCACCTTCGGCGACGATGGCGCGCTGATCGGCGGCCTCGCGACCTTCCATGGCCGGAGCGTCCTGGTGCTGGGCCATCAGGGTGGCTCGAACACACGCGAGAACCTGGCCCGTAATTTCGGGATGCCGAAGCCTGAAGGATTCCGCAAGGCGCGGCGGTTGATGCGGCACGCCGAGAAATTCCAGCTGCCGATCATCACCTTCATCGATACCTCGGGCGCCGATCCCGGCATCGGGTCCGAAGAGCGCGGCCAGGGCACGGCGATCGCCGAGAGCCTGCTGGAAATGATCGGCGTGCAGGTCCCGATCATCTGCGTGGTGATCGGTGAAGGGGGCAGCGGCGGCGCCCTGGCGATCAGCCTCGGCGATCGGCTGCTCATGCTGGAAAACGCCGTCTACGCCGTGGCTTCGCCGGAGGCCTGCGCCGCGATCCTCTGGAAGGACGCCAGCTTCGCGGGGGAAGCGGCCGACACGATGCGCGTCACCGCGGCCGACCTGCAACGCTTTGGGATCATCGACGAACTAATCGTCGAACCCGTCCCGGCGCACGAGGCGCCCCGGGAAACGATTGTCGCCGTGGGGCTGCGGATCGCTGCGCACCTCGACGAACTCGTCCATCGGTTCGACGTGAGCGATCCGGGGTCGGTGGAACGATTGCTTAAGGAACGGTACGCCAAGTTCCGCCGCATCGGCGCCTGGCACGAAGCGTGACAACCGCTACGACGTTCTCGTAAGGGTAAAGTCGGGTAGCGAGTATACACATGCGAAAACCGGGCCGGAATGTATTTCCGGCCCGGTCTTCACGTTCGTCATTGCCTGCCAGGTCGATGCGGAAGATGTCTCGTTCCTCGAAATGACGTGGAGGACAATGGCCGATTCGATCCCTCCAGCGGTTCCCAGAGGCGTTGATTGGTATTGCCCAGTACGGGCGGCTCCGTTCGAGACAAGCATCGCTTCGCTGCCGCAACCCTGCGAAACGTGGGTGTCAATCAATCTGGCAATCGCTCTAATCGCCGACCAACGGCTGCGAGCCGGAACCGACCGGTAATGCGTCGATCTCGAACCACATCGCTGGGCCGGCCACCGGATAGATCTCCGGGCGCTGGTAGATCCACCTGGCCAATTGGCGATCGATTTCGATCAGGCCGTCGATTTCACCCATCCACAGATACCAGACGTCGGATTCATCCTTGACGAGGAGACGACCAGTATCGAACCGGTGATAGGCTACAGGTTGGACATACGTTGTGGAAAACATGGCGCCTGATCCCTTCCCGAGCAGATCAGAGGCAGACAAATTCGATCCATTGAGCCGTGTCGCTCATCGATCGCCGTGCGTATCCCCAGCTTGGCAGCCCGCCACTAATCCAATCGTCGATTGCGGCTGGAAATTACGATGGCCTTACCCGCAGGACAGCCAGGGCCTCGTGTACCTCCAGCAAATGCGGTGATGATCTTGATCGTTCGGTGAACGTCGGACGATGCCTGCCTGCTGTCCCGACCGTTCCGGATTCACACCCTTACCCCAGGCGCCACTCCATCGGGTCTGACCCCGCGATTCCCCCCAAGGAATCGTCGGTCCCGGACAGCGTGCATCTGTGCATCGCTGTAGAGTTTTAACGTACGTTGCCAGATTGGTTTGTGCAACCGTCTTGGCAGGGCATTTGGTATGCATCCATACCCGAACGGACTAGCGCGGAGTTAACCGACGCCTAGTTGCCGACGCTGCGCACGAATCGCTCGATCGCGAGGTTGAGTTCGTCCAGCGTCGCCTCGCGCCGGTCGGGATCGGCGTTCATCACGCAGCCGCGGATATGATCCTGGAGGACCAGCATCCCAACCGACCGGGTCGAGGCCATCACTGCCGAGACCTGGGTGAGGATATCGATGCAGTACTTGTCGTCCTCGATCATCCGCGAAATGCCCCGCACCTGACCCTCGATCCGCTTCAGCCGGGCGAGGATCTTCGCCCGGTCGGCATCGTAGGAGTGGCCGCGCGCGTCTGGCGCGTCCGCCGCCAACGTGGATTCGGCAGGACTGCAACAGGCGTCGACCGCCTGGATCGTGACGGTTTCGGTTCGATGTACAGGCTTCGCAGATTGGCTCACGACGTGGACTCCCAATGACACCAGCGCGGTGGGGCTGACAAGCCGACGATGTCCGCCGCCAGCGTTCGTTCTGCATGCCAGTATGACGGCTGGGAGAAACCACGCCAAACGGCCATTCGGCCAGCCCTTGCGCCAACCTGGCACGACCCGTCATCCGTTTCGACAGCAGTGGCGACAAGCCCGTGACACCGGGTCACGGTTATTGAAAGGCCTGTGGATAACCTGGGTCCGATTGTGGATAACGTTTGGGGATTGTGGACAAGTCCCTGATCGGCTCTGGATATCCCAGGCGGAAATCGGGGTGGAGATTGGAGCGTGGGAGGCGGCGGCGGTGGATTGGCACAGGCGCCGTTTGCGCGTCGGATTGGAAACGGGCCGGAAGCGAGCTGTCATCCCCAAAATCCCCGGAGGCTTTCTCGTGCGTGGGCATGCGGAAAATGGCGCCTTTCCACACTCTCCACAGCCCCTACTATTAAGACGGTTTTCTCTATCATTCATAAACATTAAAGAACCGAGGGTCAACGATCCCGGTCAAGCCCTTGACACCAAATGGCCGACAAGCGGCTACCGTCTCAGATCAATAGAAGATCGTGACGGTCCGGTGATACGGCTCGACCGACGGCGGCAGCGATTGACCCCGGTTCCAGAGCAGCCAGTCGATCTCGCTCGCCAGGAAATCCGCGCCATGATCGGCCAGGCGCTGACGAATCAGTTCGCAGGCCCAGATCGTCGCGGCGCGAATCTCGATCTCCTCCCGGCTGCCGGCGGCAATCAGAGTCCGTGACCGGATCCTGGCCGCCAGCTCCTCGCCGTAGCGGAGGATGCCGAGCTGACGGAGGACCTGCGGGACCTTGTAGTCGGCGAACGCCGTCAACCGATCGCGTTCGCGCAGGTCGAGTTGACCAGCGTCCGCCAGGGTCGCGAAGGCCCCTGACAGGTCCGAGACGAGGATTTGGGCGCGTTTGTGGAGCCTGATCGTGAGGGCAGGTTCCTGGCCGCTGGTGGACGTCCAGCGGGCAACATCGCGGAATGACGGAAACGTGTCGACGACGGCGCGGACAAGCTCCGGCGCGGAGCCTGAAGCCTGGCTCACGAAGGCGGTGAATGGCCGATCGTGGTCGAGCATCCCCAGGCGTTCGCCCAGCTCGCGGAGGTGGGCGGCGCGCTCGGTGAGGAGGGGGATGGGCGCGGAGCCGGGCGCCGGATGCAAGATGGCCGCGATCGTCGCTTCCTCTACCGTTGCCAGCCAGGCTGGCTCCCAGATCGGCGTCCCGGCTCGGGCCGCATCGCGCAGCGCGATCGCCAGGGCCATGTACCCGTCATGGTCGATGCCGCCGGACCGGATGCGCCAGCGGTCCGACGGGTCGGCGCCCTGACCCCAAAAGCAGAAGTTGAGCGCATCGAGCGCAAAGATCCAGCCGATCGTCCGTTCCGTGGCTTCATCGCCCGTGGCCCGGAAATGCGCCTCGTCGTCCCAGACGGGCGGCGGCGTTCGATCCTGGACCAGCTCATGCGCCTGGCGATTGACCGCATCGGCATCGATCGAGACGTGGCGGGAATCGTTGACGACCGCCGCGCACGAGGTGCGGACGCCGAGCGGGTCGGGTCCGCCGCGGTTGAGGTGGTGCTCGTCGATAGCAGCGTGTTTGGGCATGGCAAGTCCTTCGCCGGCAAGGGGGCGGGACGGCGCGCGCGGCTGTTGACACGGCGCAACCGAAGCATTACCGTTCAGCCAACGAATCTAACTGTATACAGTATCCGATCCGGAAGAAACCCTCTGCCACGGCAGGCCGGGCGAGCAACCGGTATCGGGCGGCCAACCCCTTGTCGATCCTTATCAGGCGTGGGCATCGCGATCGATGCGTCCCCGCCGGACGACGTGGCGGTGCGGGCGGCGGGTTCGCAACGGGTCTCGTTGAATCGTTCGTGCAGGAAAAGGAGATCGATGATGTCGACAGCTGACGGGAACGGGTTCGATTGTCCGGAGTGCGAGGACGTTTCGCGGATTGGCGCGCGGGCCACGCTGAGCCGCCGCAAGGTGGTCCAGGCCGCGGCCGCGGCGAGCGCTGCAATGGGGATCGGTGGAACCGCCGTCGCCCAGGAAGGCTCCCCGGCCGCCTCGACCGGCGTCCAGGTCGATCCCACGGCGACCGAGCCGCAGCAGACCTTCCCGCTCGTCTCCGAGCCGACCACCCTGCGCGTCCTGCTCCCAACTGCCACGGCGGTCGAAGACTTCGCGACCAACGAGTTCACCGCCTGGTTCGAGCAATTGACCGGCGTGACCGTGGAGTGGGAGGTCGTGCCCAGCTCGACGCCCGCCGAGCGCGACGCGGCGCTCAACCTGCGGCTCGCCAGCGGCGATTACCCCGACGTGCTGATGAACTTCTACCCGACCCCAACCGTGACCCAGATCTACGGGCAGCAGGGCGCCTTCATCGCCCTCAACGACCTGATCGAGGAGCACGGGGTCTTCACTAGGCGCGCATTCGAGGAATATCCTTCCGCCCAGATCGCGGCCACCGCCGCCGACGGCAATATCTACGCCCTGCCCCAGGTCAACGACTGCTTCCACTGCTCCATGTCCCAGAAGGTGTGGATCAACCAGCAGTTCCTCGATACGCTCGGGCTCGAAACGCCGGCGACGACCGAGGAGTACGCCGAGGTCCTGCGCCAGTTCAAGACGGGCGACCCCAACGGCAATGGCCAGGCTGACGAATACCCGCTGACCACGTCGTCGCTGCTCTGGCACGGGCCGCTGGACGAGTACTTCATGAACTCGTACCTGTATCACCCGGGAAACAAGTTGCGCCTGGTGGTGCAGGATGGTCAGGTGACCCCGATTTACACCCAGGATGCCTGGAAAGAGGGCATCAAGTACCTCGCCGGTCTCTACGCCGAGGCCCTGATCGATCCGGAGGCGCTGACCCGGGACCGTGACCAGCTCCGGGCCCTGGGCGATGGCGGCGGCGGCGATGTGGCCCTAATCGGCAGCGTGCCCTCCGGCTGGTTCGGCGAGTTCAGCACCTATTCCCCGGATGCGGCCGGCCTGTGGGCGCAGTACAACTCACTGCCGCCGATCGAGGGTCCGGGCGGCGTGCGTTACGCCGGCTTCAATCCCTACATCGCCGCCGGGCTCGGCGCGTTCATCATCACCGACCAGTGCGAGAATCCCGAACTCGCCCTCAAGTGGGGCGATGCGCTCGGCCACATCGAGGCCACCACCCGCTCGATCCACGGCGTCAAGGATCGCGACTGGAAGTGGGCGGACGAGGGCGACATCGGGATCAACGGCGAGCAGGCGATCTGGACGACGCTGACCGATATCGCCAACGTGCCGTCGCAGAACGCCCACTGGTCGCAGGCGGGCCCCTCATTCCGCTCCAACGATTACCGCCTCGGCGAGACGGTCGTTCCGGGCGACAACGTCAACACCGAGGTCATCCTCTACGAACAGACGCGCGACAACTACGAGCCGTATGCCCAGCCGGAAGAGATGACCCTGCCGCCGCTCTACTTCGGGGAGGACGCGGCCCAGTTCGTGGCCGAGATCACGCCAACGGTCGAGGCCTACGTCGACGAGACGCTGGCCCGCGCAATTGCCGGCCAGATCGACATCGAGGCGGAGTGGGAAAACTACCTGGCCTCCCTGGAGGCGATGGGCCTCTCGCAGTTCATCGCCTCCCACCAGGAGGTGTACGACGCGGCGCAGTCGGCGATGATCCGCAAGGCGCTCGCCTGACCGGCGGAGCCACCACATCGGCATCGACCTGAGCACGGCCCCGGCGATCTATTCGCCGGGGCCGTGCTCAGGTGCCGGATGATTCATCTTCGTAGGGGCCGACCTGTGTGTCGGCCCGTGTCTCCGCATACACTCTGATCGGGACCCATCTCAACTTTCGAGACCCGCGCCAAGGACGTCAGGTGACTCCACCATTGCCCCAACGCAAGCGGACGCGTGCTCAGGGCTTCGACTATCGGGAACCGGGACCTTACTTCGTCACCATCTGCGAATCAGCGCGCGTCAACCGTTTTGGTCAAGTCGAGGACCAACGTATGCGGCTAAACAGTTCAGGCGAAATGGTGGTCGACACCTGGTCAATGCTTCCGACCAAATTTCCCAAGATCACTCTGGATACATTTGTCCTCATGCCGAATCATTTCCACGGACTCATCACGTTTGGAAGTGAGCACGTGGAGAGCAATGTATCGCTGAGCGACGCCATGAAATGGTTCAAGACGATGACGACAAACTGGTATATGCAGGGAGTCAAAACCTCCGGGTGGTCCCGGTTCGATGGACATTTGTGGCAGCGAAGCTTTCACGACCGGATCGTTCGCTCCGACGTGGAGATGGATCAATTTCGCACCTATATCGCCAACAATCCGGCTCTTTGGACAAGAGACACTTTCTTCGAGCCATGATCCATCAACCAACACGGCTTGGGTCAAGAGCTGATCGGCTTCGAGAAGCGGAGGAACTCGACTTTAACGCACGCGAAGATTCGAGCCGACACACAGGTCGGCCCCTATCAGGGGGAGGCGTTGCCACGGGCCGACATACAGGTCGGCCCTTACCAAGCAAGACCTTTCCCAGAACGCAGAGAGAGGTCTACGCCGTGCGTTGGTGCTGGGCGCGGAGCTGGCCGCAGGCGGCGGCGATCTCGACGCCGCGCGAGTACCGCACGGTGGTCGGGATCCCGGTCGAGCGCAGCACCTCGGCGAAGCGCTCGATCCCTTCCGGATCCGGCCGCTCGAACTCGAGCATCTCGACCGGGTTGAACGGGATCACGTTGACGTGGCAGAGCCGCCCGCGCAGCAGCTGGCCCAGTTCCCGGGCGATCTCGTCGCTGCTGTTGACCCCGTTCATCAACGCGTACTCGAACGAGATCCGCCGCCCGGTGGCGGCAATGTAGCGGTCGCAGGCGGCCATCAGATCCGCGATCGGGTACCGGTTGTTGATGGGCACGAGGCGCGACCGGAGTTCGTCATTCGGCGCGTGCAATGACACCGCGAGATTGACCTGGAGCGGTTCCGTCGCCAGCGCATCGATCCGGGGCACCACGCCCGAGGTCGAGATCGTGATCCGGCGGGCGCCGAAGTTCAGCCCGCGCGGATCGTGGATGATGTTGATGAAGCGCATCGTGTCCACATAGTTTTGCAACGGCTCGCCCATGCCCATCATCACCAGGTTGGTCAGGGAGCGGCCGAGCTCGTTGGCGCGCCGGGCGGCATCGACCGTTTGCTGCACCATTTCGCCGGCGGTCAGGTTGCGCATCAGGCCGCCGATGCCGGTGGCGCAGAATGCGCAGCCCACCGCGCAACCGACCTGGCACGAGACGCAGACCGTCGCCCTGTCCCGGTAGAGCATCAGCACGGTCTCCACGAACTGGCCATCGAACGTCTCGTACAGGATCTTGTAGGTGTCGCCGTTGTCGGTGACCAGTTCCTTGACCGGCTTCATCGTCGCGAACGGCAGGGAGTCGTTCAACGTCGAGCGAAGCGCGGACGGAACGTTGGCCATGGCATCCCAGGACGTGACCTTTTTGCCATAGGTCCAGTCGTAAAGTTGCGCCGCTCGGTAGGAGGGCACGTCGAGGGTGGTGAGCCGCTCCTGCAGCTGCTCGAACGTGAGGTCGTAGAGCGACACGGGCCGATTGCGGCGCGAGGCTGGTTTGGGCGTGATGATTTCGTCGATATGGACGTGTGGGGAAGGATTCTGGGCAAGGTCTGTCATGAGGTTGGCTTCGGGGCTCTCTTGAACGGGAATGCGCGAACGGCATCGAGGGGCTGGACGGCTGGGGCATCCACAATGGCGGACGTATTATGGAGAGGAGTTTATCATGGTCACCAATGTGCTGGTGGTCGAGCGGGATCCAGAACGCCCTGCCGGTTATCAGCGCCAGGGGTGAATCGAGACTGGCCCACGCACCCACGCGCCGCCAAACCCGAGCATCAGCCCGAGCACAACCGCAAGGGCGATAATTTTTGGCTTCTCCGGCTTGCTGGGCTTTCCAGCGGCAACCGCGTCTTCCAGACGGCGAACGGTCCAAGCCTTATTCCCC
>JBGTNF010000378.1:0-3603 GCA_041743205.1 Thermomicrobiales bacterium
CCTGGAAAGCGTTGCCGGGTACTACCTTGCCTGGGCGGGGATCGGGATCGCGATGTCGCTCACGCTCTACGAGCCGGCCTTCGCCACCCTCACCCGCTGGTTTGAACGCGACCGCGGCCGGGCGATGCTGCTGGTGACGATCGCTGCCGGGTTCGCGAGCACGATCTTCCTGCCGCTCTCCGGCCTGCTCGTCGAGCGCCTGGCCTGGCGGGACGCCGTGCTGGTGCTGGCGGCGACCCTGGCGGTGCTGACGATCCCGTTTCACGCGCTCGTGCTGCGCCGCCGACCGGAGGACCTGGGCCTGGTGGTCGACGGGGAGCGTTCAGGCGATGGTGAGCCGGGCGTCCGGACGCGCGTATCGAATCCGGGGATGAACCTGCAATGGGTGCTGCGCGACCAGACCTTCTGGTGGCTGGCCGGGTCGTTCGTGATCCAGTCGTTCGCCGGGGTGGCGGTGATCGTGATCATGATCCCGTACCTCACGGGCCGGGGCGACGATCCGGCCTTCGCCGCCGCCGCCGCCGGGCTGATCGGGGCCGCCCAGGTGGCCGCGCGCATCCTCGCGACGATGTTCGGGAAATACGTCTCCACCGTCACGTTGATCGCCGCGGTCTTCGCGCTCCAGGCGATCGCGCTCGGCGTGCTGATCGGGTGGCAGGAGCGGCAGGGCATCCTGCTGGCCGTCATCATGCTCGGCGCCGGACGCGGGGCCGTGACCCTAATGCGCCCTCAACTGATCGCCGATTTCTACGGCCGAACCCACTTCGGGGCGATCAGCGGCACGCTTGCCGGGTTCCTGACGCTGTCCGGCTCCCTGGCTCCCATCGGCATCGGTCTCGCCTACGCCGCGATCGGCAGCTACGCGCCGCTCCTGTGGGGCATGGCGGCGATGTCCACGCTGGCGGCAGCGGCGATGCTGGTGGCCGGCCAGCATCGCCGGCGCACCCTACCTGAGAGTGCCCAACGCCCCGACGGCGCCTATTCCTGAGGCCGGCTTCGATGGTGTTTGGAACAGTGCGCCGCAGCCGGTGGGGTCATTGCCCAGAGAAGACCAGCAGCGGCGCTAAGCGAAGCAATTGACGTTGTGCTTCGCTTGGATTTACGCGTTTTCGGCTAACCGAATCCTTCTTCGGTTACTGGATGAAGAGGCATCAGGTTTTGGTCCGCTTGGACCTGGGGCGAGGGACGTATTGGTTTGAACGGTGCTGGGATATCCGAGTCGCCTTCAGTCATGGACGTGAACTGCGATCACATCGTATCGCCAACGGCATTCTCGTTTCCCGGCAGACGCATGACCTCATTCGAGAGCGTTTCCTCCGATCCGCCATCAAGAGGTGCGTTTGCATCGCTGTCGAGAAAGATGCGCCAGTATGGTGTGTACCGATATACCCGGTACCGCTCCTTACCAGTTATTTCGTCCAGCAAGCCTAAATCGCTGAAACGGCCAATGAGCTTTCCAGCAGTTCGATCAGACACGCCGAGCAAGGTGCTTATCAATGCGCTGTTTACAAGAGGACGTTCGAAAAGGACATCAAGCAGTCGGCTGTCATTTGCGCCAGAACCACTCATCATCAGCATTCCCCGGTGTTCTTCCCGTAATTTAATAATGCGTTGAGCGGTCTGCGTAGCTTCCTGTGCGGTTTCGAGCACCCCTCGCAGGAAGAACAGAATCCAGCCCTCCCAATCGCCATCCGACCGAATGCGCATAAGGTGGTCATAATATTGGAAGCGGTGTCGCTTGAGATAGAAGCTCAAGTAGAGCAACGGTCGATGCTGAACATTGGCATGGACCAGCAGAAACGAGATGAGTAGGCGACCTACTCTGCCGTTCCCATCCAGGAACGGATGAATCGTCTCGAATTGCGCGTGACTAATGGCGCAATGGACGAGGGCTGGAAGCATTCCGGGCTTGTGCAGGAACCCTTCAAGATTGTCCAGCGATATGTGCATTTCAGGAACAGGTGGCGGGACGAACGAAGCGGTTTGCAACGTTGCATTGGCGGAGCCGATCCAGTTCTGCGTCGTTCGAAATGCTCCCGGAGATCGATTCTCTCCACGAACGCCTCGTAAGAGTTCACTATGGAGTTCACGAATGAGGCGCAACGAGAGTGGTAGGGTTCGAAGTCGGTCCAGGCCATAATTCATTGCTCGAACGTAATTGACGACTTCTTCCACATCATCGGGCAGATTTTCAAAGTGCGGATCGAGTTCAAATGCCAATACATCCTGAAGCGTGCTTTGAGTGCCTTCGATAGCCGAGCTATCCACAGCTTCTCGACGGACATACATGGCTACGAAGAGGTCGGGATTTGGAAGCGTCTGCGTAGCGCCATCAAGACGCCCGACCGCCTGATCTGCCTGCGAGAGTAAGCGCTGCGTTGCGGCATCCAGCGAAATTGGTGGGTTTGGCGGTAAGGGCGCAGGGATGAAGGCGCTGAATCCGGATGACTGCCGAATGTACGATCCACTTCTCGAGGAAGTCATAGGAAATCCATCCTTAGGTGAAGAGTCGTTCCGTTAGCCAATCAACCACTATTCTAAGCGAATCAAATGGCGTTTTGCTTCGCTTAGATTGGACGACTCACGGCTAACCGAACATCGCTTCAGTTGCTGGATGAGATGGAGCTGAATTTCGATCTCGTGGCCCCATGACCCCATGACCCCATGACCCCGAAACACAAGTGGCGCTATTGCCCAGAAAAGACCATCGGCGAGGAGGCCGGTTGGTAGTGCAGGATCGGTGCCAGGTTGGCTCCGCGAATCGTGCCGCCGGCGTGGTAGGCGATCCCCCAGGAGTCGATGATCGAACCGTCCGGGAAGACGCACGCCTGAAGGACCTCGATTTCCGCATCGGCGCCTTCAGCCACCCAACCGCCGCCTGTGAGTTCGGCGCCGCCAAGGTGGGCGCAATACACCGAGGCCGGATTCGCGCCGGGCGTGGTCGTCGCCGGCATCGGCGGGGTCGTGAGGTAGGCGAGCGCGGCCAGGGTTGGCGTCACCGCCATCAGCGAGTCGAGGTCGATCGCGATCCACGATGTGGCCGGGTCGGCGCCCGCGCCGCCGGTGAACTCGCAGAACTGCCGGCTCCCGCTCAACTGGATGTGGCTGGCAGGATCGTTCGTGCCCAGCATCGGCACGCGCTCGCGCACTACGCCGCCCTGTTGCCGGCAATGGATGGCAGGGTCCTGGATCGCTCGGGCCGGTTTGGGCGCTGCGGCGTCCTCGGCTGAAGCCGGGGCCGGAATGTCGAATAGCCAGAACATGAGGAACAGCAACAAGCGCCGCATGAGCGCTCCTTTCAGGTGAATAGATGGGTAACACGAACGTCAGGGAGACAACACCAATACAACGACCGCTACCAGGCGCTCCATCCGTGTCTACCCGAAATCCGCATCAACTGGTCGTGGAAACCGTCAGCCCGTCCAGCAGCGCCCAGAGGGCAGACCGGTAATCCCCGCGTTCATCATCCTCTTCCGCTGTCCGGTCGAAGGCGGCGTTGAGCAGGGCGGCCAGCGCGATCGGGGGCAATGGCCGCAGCCGCCCTGCCTCGATCGCTGCCTGGACGCCTTCGACCAGTGATTGGCCGGCGTGCCTGGCGTCGAT
>JBGTNF010000379.1:0-17522 GCA_041743205.1 Thermomicrobiales bacterium
GTTCGTCCTGATCGAGCCGCTCGTGGCGGCGGCGGCAGTTGCCGTTGGGCAGCCCGTCCTGCTCAACTACACCCGAACCGACGATTTCCTCGCCGGCAACCCCGCGCCGGAGTGCAAGATTTCGATCAAGCTTGGCGCAACTTGTGACGGCAAGATCACGGCGCTCGAATCCAACATGCTCTTCGACTCCGGAGCCAACCCCGGCTCCCCGTTGAGCATCGCCGCGATCCTGCTTGGCGGATACTACAAGTTCGACAACCTGCGAATCACCGGGCTGGAAACGCAGACGCATCGACCAAGCTCCGGGGCGTACCGCGCTCCGGGCGCCCAGCAGGGTACCTTCGCGATCGAATCGGCGGTCGATGAACTGGCGCGCAAGCTCGGGATGGACCCGATCGAGTTCCGCTTGCTGAATTGCGTCGAAGAAGGCGATCTTCGTCCGAACGACGGTCCGTGGCCGAAGATCGGGCTCCGGCAGACGATCGAAGCGTTGCAGGCGCACCCAATGTGGCAGGGCCGGGAAGCATCCCGTGCCGCCGGCAAGGGCGTCGGCATCGCGGTCGGCGGCTGGCCCGGAGGAATCGAGCCTGCCACGGCCACCTGCCGGCTCGATTCGGACGGCAAGTTGACAGTGATTCTTGGTTCGGTCGATCTCAACGGCACCAACACCACCTTCGCCCAGATCGCCGCCGAAGAGCTCGGAACCGGTATCGAATCCGTGCGCGTCAAGACCGCCGACACGGACTCCGCCCCGTTTGCCGGCGGCACCGGCGGGTCCAAGATCACCTACACCGTCGGTCCGGCGGTCGCCAAGGCAGCGAAGGACGCGGTCGACCAGATCAAGCAGATCGCGGCCAAAAAACTCGAAGTCTCGGCGGACGACCTCGAACTGCAGGAAGGCACGGTCCGCGTCAAGGGCGTTCCCGGCTCCGCGATCACGCTCAAGGAGATTGCCGAACTGAGCATGGCGATGAGCGGCGGCAACGAGCCGGTCCTCGGCCGTGGCGGATCGGGCATCACCCAGAGCGCGCCGGGCTTCGCCGCCCACCTCGCCGAAGTCGAGGTCGATAACCTGACCGGCGAGGTTCGCGTCACGAACTACGTCGCCGCCCAGGATGTAGGATTCGCGATCAACCCGGCCTCGGTTGAGGGCCAGATCCACGGCGGCGTAGCCCAGGGCATCGGTTGGGCGCTCTACGAAGGCATCGGCTACGGCGACGACGGTCAGCCGGACGCCGCCAACCTCATGGACTACGCGCTGCCGCGCAGCACGATGATCCCGAACATCGAGGTCATCCTCGTCGAGGTCGCATCGGACGACGGGCCATACGGAGCCAAGGGCGTCGGCGAGCCACCCGCCATCCCGGGCGCGGCGGCGGTTGCCAACGCGATTCGCGACGCCAGCGGCGCCCGCATGACATCATTGCCGATACGGGCGCCACAGGTGCTGGCCCAGCTTCCCTAAGTCGAGGCGGGTCCCGCCGGAGCGTTCCGGCCGGGACCCGTGGGCGGCAGGCGAGAACACTGGCAATGCTGCTGGAACTTTCGATTTCGGATTTCGCCATCATCGAGCGCACCACGATCCGATTCTCGGAAGGCCTGAATGCGCTCACGGGCGAAACGGGCGCCGGCAAATCGATCCTGCTCGATGCGCTCGGCGCCGTGCTCGGCTCACGAATCAGCAGCGACCTCGTGCGCACGGGCTCGAAACTGGCCCGGGTGGAGGCGGCGTTCGCGATCGACTCATCCGTCGACCCTGATCTGGAAAGCCGGTTGGCCGCCATCGGGATCGATGCGCTGGACGAGGGCAGCCTCATCCTCTCCCGCGAAATCCAGGCCAGCGGCCGATCCGCGGCCAGGGTCAACGGCCGGCTCGCGACCGCCTCCACCCTGGCCGAGATCGGTTCCCTGCTGGTCGATATCCACGGTCAATCCGATCATCTCGCAATCCTGCGACCGGCCGAGCAGCGATCCCTGCTCGACCGCTTCGCCCTGCTCGACGGTGATCGGGACGGCCTGGCCGTCGTCGTGCGCCAATGGCGAGACGTTCGGCGCCATATCGACGAACTTTCGCGCAACTCCCGCGAGCGCGAGCAGCGGCTCGACCTCTTGCGCTTCCAGGTGGAGGAGATCGACGCTGCCGCGCTCACAATCGCCGAGGATGAAACGCTCGCGACTGAACGAGATGTCCTGCGCAACGCGGACCGCTTGCGGGCCGACGCGCTGGAAGCGCTGGCGCTCATCGCTGAGGACGATGTCGCTGAGGCGACCACCGTGATGGCGCTGCTGAGGTCCGCGACATCCCGAACGTCCGACATCGCAGCGGTCGACACCGGGGCCAGCGCCATTGGAGAACGAGCCACCGAATTGCTCGTGCTGGCGGACGACCTCGTCCGTGAGTTGCGAGATTACGCCGAGGGAATCGATTCCGACGACATCCGCCTGGCGGAAATCGATGACCGGATCGACCTTATCCAGACGTTGAAGCGCAAGTACGGCTCGACCGTCGAGGACATCCTGGCCTTCGGCGAGGCAGCTCAGCTCGACCTCGAAGGGCTGTCGTCCGGCGTCAACGATATCAGCCAGCTCCAGGAGCGGGAAGCGGCGCTCCATTCCGATCTGGCGAAACGGGCCGCGGCCCTTTCCGCTCAACGCGCCGCCGCCGCCGTGACCCTGGCAACGGCGATCGAGCAATCGGTCGTCGATCTCAACATGGGCACGTCACAGATCCGCATCGACATGCGTCAGCGCGACGATCCAGCCGGTTTGGCGCTAGACGGCGAATCGCCACGTACGGTGCATCTGGACGAAACCGGCATCGACGAAATCGAGTTCATGATCGCCCCCAACGCGGGCGAGATTCCCAAACCGTTGACGAAAATCGCCTCCGGGGGCGAAACAGCGCGCCTGATGCTGGCCACCAAGTCGATCCTCTCCGATGTCGATCGCACGCCAACGCTGGTTTTCGACGAGATCGATGTCGGCGTCGGCGGGCGTTCGGGACAGGTAGTGGGCGAAAAGCTGTGGGGCATCGCCCGGACGCACCAGGTGATCGTGGTCAGTCACCTCGCCCAGGTAGCCGCGTTCGCTGAAACGCACCTCCGCATCGAGAAGCGCTCCGTCGATGGTCGGACATACTCCGAGGTTCGGACGCTGGACGACGTCGAACGCGAATCGGAACTGGCCGCCATGCTCGACGGCTTGCCCGTCACCGAGGCGGCGCGACAGAGCGCCGCCTCGATGCTCGACCGATCGCAACGCTACATTGCCGCCGAAAGTGCCTGACCATCCAATAATCGGCTACAGACCGGCTATACTTCCGGACATCATTGGAGCCTCCTGCTCCCCGCATTCGATCGTCTCGAATGCCGCCTTGCGTCTCACGAACCCAACCGGGAAGGGCTGTCGCGTGCAACAACCAAGCATGAAAATGATCCAGCAGATGCAGAACCGAATGGCGAAGATCCAGGAAGAGCTGGAAGCGACGACCGTCACCGGCACCGCTGGAGGCGGCGTGGTCACCGCCGAGGTCAACGGCCAGAAGTCGTTCAAGTCGATCAAGATCGACCCGTCAGCGGTCGACCCGGAAGACGTCGAGATGCTGGAAGACCTGATCGTGGCCGCCGTCCAGGACGCCATGGAGAAGGCGTCGACCCTGGCCGAGGACAAGATGAGCGTGCTCACCGGCGGGATGAAGATCCCTGGCCTGACCTAACGGTACGTCTCCTTCCTCAACAGTGACGCGAGTGACGCCAGGGCCGCGACATGATCCTCAAGGAGCCGGTGCCCTTCTACATCGACGATGTCGTGCGCCTGCGGAAACCGCATCCCTGCGGGTCGTACAACTGGTTGGTCGTCCGGATTGGGGCGGATATCGGTCTCCGATGCTTGAACTGCGGCAGACGTGTGTTGCTGCCACGACGCACCCTTGAGAAGCGTCTCAAGGCGTTCGTGGCCCGTGGGCCGACCGCTCCGGGACAGTCCGAGGAAGCAGCCGAGCCTGAAGCGGCGGTCGAATGAGCGGGGCTGTGACCGCCGCACCGAACGACACGATCGCGGCAGTGCTCCGGAACGGCCCCTTCCTGCGGCTGTGGCTGACCCAGGCGATCACCCAGACCTGCCAGAACATGATCAACTTCGCGTTGCTGTTGCGCGTGCGGGACGTGGTCGAAATCCACGACCTGCCCCAGGCCAACACGGCGATCAGTCTCGTGATCCTGGCGTTCTCGCTGCCAGCGGTGCTGTTTGGCCCCCTCGCCGGCGTCATCGCCGACCGCTCGAACAAGCGCACGCTGCTGGCGCTGCTCAACGTGGCGCGGGCGGCGACCGTGCTCCTCTTCCTCGTAATCCGGCCCGGCTGGCACGTCGAAACGATCCTGGCCGCGTACTACGTGGTTACCTTCGTCTTCGGCATTGCCGGGCAGTTCTTCGCGCCCGTTCTCGGCGCCACCATTCCCGTGGTGACGCCCCGGACGCAGCTCATGTCGGCGAACGCGTTGTTCAACCTGACTTCCACGGCAGCGCAGCTGATCGGTTTCGCGGCGGTTGGCCCGATCCTGGTGCGAGTCGTCGGCATCGATTCGTTGTTCATCGGCACGATCGTGGTGTACCTGGGCTGCGCCGCGCTGGTGATGACGATCCCGGAAACACCGGTGATGGCGGGGTCCGCAGGTTCGGGCTCGACGTCGCCGACGCGCCGGCTCCTTGGCGACATGAAGGATGGCCTCGTCTTCATCCTTCAGGATCCGACGCTGATGCGCGCGATCGGGTACCTGACCCTGGCCTCCACGACATTCCTGCTCGTGGCGACCCTTGGACCCGATTTCATCACCTCGGTGATTGGGCTGCCGAAGGAGGACATCGGGTACGTCGTGGCTCCGGCCGGACTTGGGGTGCTGGCAGGAGTGTTGGTCGTGCCACGCATCGCTCGCCGGATCGGGCGCGACTGGCTGATCGACCTCTCGCTGGGCGTGGCAGGGTTGATGCTCTGCTTCATGACTGTGACGCGGATGTTCCTCGACCTGTTCTGGGTGCAATCCGCGCCGGTGATGCTCGTCGCGGGCCTGACCGGTCTGTTCGCGATGCTGCTCGGTGTCTGCAACGCCTTCATCCTGGTCCCGTCACAAACGATGCTGCAGGAGCGGTCGAACGAGGCAGTGCGGGCCAGGGTCTACGCCACGTTCTTCACGATCTCGAACTCGGTGGCCTTCATCCCGATCTTCTTCGCGGCCGCCGCGGCCGACTTGTTTGGCGTCGAGAACGTGCTGCTGGTGGTCGCGGCGCTCGTCGGCGGGCTCGGCATTGCCGGGCTGGTCCACCGGCGGTCGTCGGAACTCGCCCCCTGGGAACGCATCCAGACCGGCCATCGCCAGGGACCCGACTCGCTGCCGATGACGTAGCGGGTAACACGCCTGGGTCGATTCGTAGGGGTCAACCTCCGTGTTGACCCGAACTCGGGAGTCCCGTAGTTCCGGGCAATCCTCCTTCTTCGCCGTGAGCAACTGGTATGTCCACAAGGGTCAACACGGAGGTTGACCCCTACGTACGACAACGTTTGCCCCCGGTTTATCTGGACCTGATATCAGCCAAGCAACTGATGCAGCAGCGCCATGCGGATGAAGACGCCGTTTTGCGCCTGGCGGAAGTAGGCGGCGCGGGGATCGGCGTCGACTTCCGGGCTGATTTCATCGACGCGGGGCAAGGGGTGCATGACGATCGCCCTGGGTCCCAGGACGCCCATCGACGTCTCGTCGATGACGTAGATGCCCTGTGCCGCCCGATATTCCTCTGGCGTCACGAAACGCTCCCGCTGGATCCGGGTCTGGTAGACCACGTCGGCTACCGCCAGGGCTTTGGCGAGATCGGGCTCGTCGCGATAACGAACCCCCGCAGCGTCGAGGGCAGCGCGGATGTCGTCGCCCATCGGAACGGCGGCAGGGGAGACGAAGAGCAGTTCGACGTTCCGGGTCATCCGGAACATGAGCGCGAGCGAACGTACCGCCCGACCGAACCGCAGGTCGCCGACCAGGGCGACCGTCAGGTTATCGAGTTGACCGAGCTCATGCTGGATCGTGAAGAAGTCGAGGAGCGCCTGAGTCGGGTGCTCGCCCGGTCCGTCACCGCCGTTGATGATCGGGACCGGTGCAACCGCCGCTGCCCGGGCCGCGGCGCCCTGCTCATGGTGGCGGATGACGATCCCATCCGCGTAGCCAGCGACGATCCGCACGGTGTCCTCCACCGACTCCCCCTTGATCGCCGACGAGAACTCCTGGGCATTCTCGGTGGATACCACCTGGCCGCCCAACCGGAGCATCGCCGATTCGAAGCTGAGCCGGGTGCGGGTCGACGGCTCGTAGAAGAGGGTTGCCAAAATCTTTCCCGGCAGGAGCGCGTCGTTCGCACGCACCGCTTTCATGCCTTCGGCGGACTCGAACAGCGACAGCACCCAATCGCGCTCGAACTGCTCAACTGCGACAATGTGCCTCACGATGTTCGCTCCCAGCCACTACGCCTTCGATTCCAACCGCCGTCGAGTATAGTGCGCTGCCGACTCCAGCCAGCAGGTGATTGATAGCCATGTACGTAGCATTGAGCAACCGGGTCGGTTACGTGCCCGGCGGAACCAACGTCGGCGTGATTCGCAATGACGACACCCACGTCACGCTTATCGATACCGGCCTGAACGACACGACGGCCCGCAAGGCGCTGCGGGCGGTCCGCGACGAATTGGGCTCGGAGGTCGTCGCGATCCTTAATACCCACGGTCACGCCGATCACTTCGGCGCCAACGCGTTCGTCGTCAAGCGAACCGGGTGCGAGGTCTGGGCGCCGGCGATCGAATCGACCACGATCCAGCATCCGATCATGCAACCGGCCATGCTCTACGGCGGAGCCGATCCAATCGACGGGCTCCGCAACAAGTTCCTGCTGGCCGAGCCAAGTCCGGTCGACGGGATTCTGGAGTCCGGCGAACAGGAGTTCATGGGAACCAATATCGAAATGATCGCCTTGCCCGGGCATTCGCCGAACCAGATGGGCGTGCTGGCCGACGGCGTGTTCTATTGCGCCGATGTCGTCTTTCCGCAGGCGGCGATCGAGAAGTACCGGATCCCGTATCTCTTCGGCCTGACCGCGCATCTGGAATCGTTGGCCAGGGCCGACGGTATCGAGTCGAGCGTCATCGTGCCCGGGCATGGCCCGCATGCGGCCACGCTGGCCGACCTGGCGGCGCTCAACCGGGTCGCAATCGAATCGACGCTCGACTGTATCCGGTCGATCCTTGACGACCCGATGACAAGCGACGACGTGTGCGTCAGGGTGTTCAGGGAGCTGGATGTCCCTGTGACGGACGCGCAGGGTTACTTCCTGCTCAAGCCCACGATCAACGCGTACCTCGCTCATCTCGATCGTCTCGGGGAGGTGACCTGTGAGGTAGTCGACAAGCAGGCCCTATGGCGCCGCCGGTGATCGCCGCTCGATGTCATCGACGATCATCGCCGCGATTTCGTCGCCGAGCCGGACGCTGTAGTTGGTGCCGCGATCTTCGGGATAGATCTGGGTCGTGTTGGCGAGGTAGAGGTTCTTCAGCGGCGTGCGGCGTTCCGGGATGCGTTCCGAGTACCGCATCGGGATGATCGGCTGGGCGGCGCGCTCGCGGTAGACCCAGGTGTTGGTGATCCAGGAGCGATCGAACGCCGGGTTGATCTTCGTCAGGTGCGGGAGGTAGGCCTCGATGATGGCGTCCGAGTCCATCGCGAAGTAGGGATGGTCCGGTTCCATGTACTTGCTCAGGTAGACGTAACGTTTGCCCTGGTATTTGGCCGGGTCGATGAAGTTTGTGTGCTCGATGACGCCGGTGAACGGCAGCTCGTCGTCGGCCATATTGAGCCAGTAGACATCCGACAACTGGCGGTCGAGCTCCAGGATTGCCACCACGGCGGCTTCGTACTCCAGGGCGTCGAGTTTCTGGACGTACTCCGACGGCAACGGCGGCGCGAGCTTCTGGAAGATGTGGGACGGTACAGTGGCGAGCATGACGTCGACCCGGGTCGGAGCCGCGCCATCCTCGGGCTGGGCCAGCCAGGCGCCGTCCGGCTCCTGCGTGATGCCCGAGAGGCCGGATCGCTCGATGGTGACGCCGGCGGCCAGGCACGCCTCGACGAGGGCGTCGACGATGACCTGGAAGCTGCCGTCGAAGTAGCCCAGCTTTTCCTGGTCGAGCGGCGAGCGCCGGGACGTCGTGCGGAGCCAGATCTTGCCCCAGAACCAGACCATCGGCACCTTGTCGTAATACGATCCGAACTTGGCGCGCAGCTGCGCGCCAAGGGTCCGATCGTAGGCGCGCCTCCCGAGCGCTCGGCTCAGCCACTCGTGGGCGGTGACCGTTTCGTACTTCTTCCAGTCGCGCACCCGTTGCAGGTAGGCGGTGACCAGTCCAAGCCGGACCCGGTCGACGAAGGGGATGATGCCGAGCTTCAGGAGATCGATGGCGCCATTGAGGGGGTAGATCTTGCCATCGGCGAAGTAGCCGACGTTGGACGGCAGCCACATCAGCTTGTCGCCGACGCCGACTTCTTGCGCCAGCGCCGCGATCGACGTGTCGCTCTGGAAGAGGTGGTGGTAGAAGATCTCCAGCCGCGTCCCGGCCACCTCGAACGTGGCGGCCTGACCGCCAAGCCGGCCTTTTTCCCAGAGCGTGACGTCGTGACCGGCCTGGGCCAGGCGCAACGCGGCCGTCAACCCGGCGAACCCGCCGCCAATCACGCCGATCGATTTTCTCGGTTTGGGTTGTGACATAGGTAGGTACCTTCGATTCGAGCGAGCGCACAATGCCTTTCGTCACTGCGTAGGGCTGCGGAGCTTGCTCCGCCCGTTCTACGAGGACGCGGTTTACGAATGTGCAGATCGCTTTCCAACGCAGGACGAGAGGCAGGCACAAAGCCTACCTCTCGTCCGCTCCCAGCATGCCGAATCGAACCTGGTTGATGGCCTGCACGGGCGGAGCAAGCTCCGCAACCCTACGCAAGTATCGACGTGTCTCCACGCATCAGGATGCGCCCTACACGAACAGCGGCGAGAGCACCAGCGTGATCGTGGCCAGGAGCTTGATCAGCACGTGCAGGGATGGACCCGCCGTGTCCTTCCAGGGATCGCCGACCGTGTCGCCGACGACTGCCGCAGCGTGGGCATCGCTCCCTTTGCCGAGCACGTTGCCCTCATCGTCCTTCAGGTGCCCGGCCTCGATGTACTTTTTGGCGTTGTCCCAGGCGCCGCCGCCGTTGTTGAGGACGATCGCCATCAATACGCCGACAATCGTGCCGACCATCAGCATGCCGGCCGCCGCTTCCCACTTGAGGAGAACGCCGACCAGGATCGGGACCACGATCGCCAACACGCCCGGCGCGATCATTTCGCGGAGCGCGCTGCGAACGGAGATATCGACGCAACGGCGGTAATCCGGAATGCTGGTGCCAGCCATGATCCCGGGATCGGCGCGGAACTGGCGGCGAACCTCGTCGATCATGTCGCCCGCGGCGCGGCCGACCGCCCGGATCGCGAGTGAGGTGAAGACGAAGACCAGCGTCGCGCCGATCAGGCCGCCGACGAAGACCTTGGGCTCGGCGAGGTTGACGACCCGTTCGATTGGTTCCTCGCTGAAGCGCTGGATTTCGTCCAGGAAGGCCGAGAAGAGCAGGAAAGCCGCCAGCGAGGCGGAACCGACCGCGTAGCCCTTGGTCAGCGCCTTGGTGGTGTTGCCGACCGAATCCAGCTCGTCGGTCACGTCGCGCACGGATTCCGGCGCGTCGCTCATCTCGACGATGCCGCCGGCGTTGTCCGTGATCGGGCCGAAGGTGTCCATCGCCAGGATGTAGGCGGCGGACATCAACATGCCCATCGTCGCGACCGCGGTGCCGAAGATACCGGACGAGATGTTGGCGGCGCCGGTGAAGGCGTCGACGTTCTGGCCGAGCCAGTAGGAGGAGAGCAGGGCGGCGCTGATCGTGATTGCCGGGAGACCGGTGGTTTCGAAACCGACCGAAATGCCGGAGATGATGTTGGTGGCCGGACCTGTCTTGGAGGCCTCGGCGATGTCCTTGACCGGTCGCCAGGAACCGGCGGTGTAGTACTGGGTGATGTAGACGAACGCGAACGAGGTCAGGATGCCGATCCAGCCGCAAAGAGCGAACTGCCAGCCGCCTTCGGGCAGCATCGTGAGGCAAATGACGGTCAGGAAGACGGTCGAGAGGGCGGCGGTGACGTAGAAGCCCTTGTTGAGCTCGCCCATCGCGTCCTTGACGACCGCCCCTGGACGCACCGAGTAGACGCCCGCCATCGAGGCCAGCAGGCCGAAGGCGCCGACCACGAGCGGGAAGAAAATCCAGGCGATGTCGCGGCTGCCCGGATCGCCGCCGGACGCCTGGTACAACGCGACGCCGAGGATCATCGCGCCGATGATTTCGGCGGTGGACGACTCGAAGATGTCGGCCCCGCGTCCGGCGCAATCGCCGACGTTATCGCCCACGAGGTCGGCGATGACGGCCGGGTTGCGTGGGTCGTCTTCCGGGATGCCGGCCTCCACCTTGCCGACGAGGTCGGCCCCGACATCGGCGGCCTTGGTGTAGATGCCGCCCCCAAGCTGGGCGAAGAGGGCGACGAAACTGGCGCCGAAGGCGAAGCCGACGATCCAGAACGGCGTCTCGGCGACGACCGCGATCTCGCCGTCAGCGAACTGGTAGACCACCCCGTACACGCCGAGGACCCCAAGCAGGCCCAGAGCCATGACCAGGAATCCGGAGACGGCGCCGCCCCGCAGGGCAACGGTCAGGGCCGGACCGATTCCCTGCTGGGCGGCGGCGGCGGTGCGGACATTGCTCTTGACCGCCACGTACATGCCGATGAAGCCGGAAAGGCCGGACAGCAAGGCCCCGGCCAGGAAGGAGAGCGACGTAATCACGCCTCGCGACGTTTGATGGTCCTGCTCGAAGATCGCGACCAGAACGCCGATCAGGATCGCGACAAAGATCGCCAGCGAGAAGATCGTCCGGTACTGCCGGTTCAGGTAAGCGATCGCCCCTTCGTAGATCCGGTTCGAGATGTCCTGCATGCCGGGCGTGCCCTGGTCCCGCGACAGCACGTCCTTCGCGAGATAGAACGCGAACCCGATCGCCAGCAGGCCGAAGACGATGACCGGCAGCGCATAGAGAATCTTCTGATCCAACTCGCTCTCCCATTCCCACACAAGATGTTCGACGCCCGACGGCGCGATTGCCCAAGACGTTGCGAACGCCTTCCCCCATGAAAAATCGCGGTCAGTCCGCACCAATGCCTTGGGCTGCCCGCGATGGGTAATCCTACCATGCACACTTGCCGTTTAAGCACATCGTCGCCAGCCGCCGGAACCCAGCCGGCTCAGGCTCCCGTCACCGTAGATTCCTGACCGGGATGCCGTTTCATTCGCGTCAGGCGCCGGAAGAAGCCCTGGATTTCGCCGTTGTCCCAGGCAACCAGCAACTGCGCCGCGTTGAAGATCGACGAGTAGGTGCCGACCGTCACGCCGATCAGGAGCGCCAGGACGAACTCGCGGGTGGTCGACCCGCCGAAGAGCAGCAGCGCCAGGAGCGTGATCATCACGGTGATCGAGGTGTTGACCGATCGCACGAGCGTCTGTCCGATCGAATGGTTCACGATCTCCTCGAAACTGTCCCGGCTGTTCTCGGCCTGGGCCAGGAGATTCTCGCGGATGCGGTCGAACACGACGATCGTGTCATGGACCGAGAACCCGATGATCGTGAGGAGCGCCGTAATGAACAAGGCATCGATCTCGACATCGGCCAGCCGGCCGAGGATCGCGAAGACCCCGAGCACGAAGATGGCGTCGTGGAGCATGGCGGCGATCGCGCAGAAGCCGTACAGCAATGGGTTCTGGGTGTTGCGGAAGGCGTAGGCAATGTAGAGCAGGATGCCGATCGACGCGGCGGCCACCGCCAGCACCGAGCGGTCCCGGATCGAATTGCCAACCGAGGCGCCGACGGTTTCGAGCGATTCGCCCGCCGGAGCAAGCGTTCCCAGCGATGCCAGGGCATCGCTCAACGCGTCCTTCTCCACGGACCCTTCCTGGAGTTCTCCAAGCCGGATCAGGTAGCGATGTTCAGCGGCATCGCCAACCTGCTGCACGGTGGCTTCGGGCCGGCCGTTCGCAGCCAGGGTTTCGGCGATCGCTTCGGTGCTGACGTCGTCACCGTACTGGACTTCCCAGGCCGAGCCACCGGTGAAGTCGATGCCGAAATTCAGGCCCCAAACGATTAGTGCAAGGATGCAGGGAATGAGCATCGCCCCGGATATCGCAAACCACAGATGTCGCTTTCCGGCGAGATGTTGCATCGAGACGCTCCAAACTTGGGACGGGAAGGATCAGCGTTCAGGCCGTGGCGGCCGGGTCGTTCGCGGAACGGGCGAGGTCGTGGCGACCCAGTCCGAGCAGCCAGGCGCTCCGGATCACACCCAACTCGTTGAGCGTGCGCAGGAGTGTCCTCGTCACCGTGATCGCCGAGAAGAGGCTGACGGCGACGCCGACGAACAGCGTCAAGGCGAAGCCGGTGATGATCGTGGCCCCGGTGAACTGGCCGAACCAGTAGAGGATGAGGCAGGTGATCATGGTCGAAACGTTCGAGTCGCGGATCGAGGGCCAGGCGTGGTCGAAGCCGCCCTCGATCGCCTGCGACAACGGGCGTCCGTTGCGCAGTTCCTCTTTCATCCGGGCGAAGATCAGGACGTTCGCATCCACCGCCATGCCGATCGAAAGGATGAAGCCGGCGATGCCCGGCAGGGTCAACGTGACCGGGATCAGCTTGAACAGGGCGAAGGTGATAATGGTGTACATAAAGAGTGCGATGACCGAGAGCAGACCCGGCAACCGGTAGTAGAGGACCATGAACAACGCGACGACCGAAAGGCCGACGATCCCCGCCACCAGGCTCCGGTCCAGCGAGTCGGCGCCGAGCGACGGACCGACGGTCCGGCTCGACACCACTTCCAGCGGCACCCCCAGGGCGCCCGCCTTGAGTTGCGTGGCGAGGTTTTGCGCTTCGAGCGCGGTCATCCCGTCGATCGTGCCCTGGCCGGAGATGGCGTTGCGGATCACCGGCGACGAGATGACCTCCTTGTCGATGACGATCGACATGGATTGGCCGATGTTCGCGCTGGTGAAATCGAAGAACGTATCGGCCGCGTCGCCCTGGAGTTCGAACGCCACCAACGGCTGACCGGTCGTGGGGTCGCGCGTGACGAACGCGTCGCTCAGGTCGTCGCCGCTAACGATGGTGTCGTAGACCGGCGCGTTGGGATCGGGAGTGGGGGACGGCGCTGAACCGGGCGTTGCCGCGCCGGGTGTGGCGGCGGACTCGTTGGCGCCCGCGCCAAGCGAGGTCTGGACGATAGTGCCTGGAGGCAGCGAGGCGCCGTTGGCATAGATGATCTCCAGCAAGGCGGTTTCCCGAAGGACGGCAACGGCCTGCTCGGGATTTTCGATGCCGGGCAGTTCGACCACAATCTGGTCGTCGCCCCGGGTCTGGATCAGCGGCTCCGTGACGCCGAGGCCATTGACGCGGCGCTCCAGTGTGTCGCGGGTGCCCTGCAACGTATCGCCGTCGACATCGCCGCCATCGGGCGGGCGCGCCTCCATCGTGACCTGGAGACCACCTTGCAGATCCAGGCCCTGGCGCACCGGGTGATCGGCCTTGAACCCACCGACATCCAGCGTCCCGGCCGGCAGCACGATCCAGGTTGCCGCCAGCGTAAGGGTCAGGATGAGCAGGAGCAGGCGTCCGTTCTTGTTTCGCAACCAGGGCCTCCGCGGTCTGAATCCAGCGTTCGTCGGCTCGCGTCGGGCGGGCGCTCAAGTATACCGGCATCTTCGCCGACCTCCGGAAGTTGGGCTGGCGCCCGAACGTTACCGGTAGAGCCCGCGCCGCTCGATGTGGCGGCGGACGGCGTCGGGAACCAGGTAGCGGATCGATGTTTGCTCCCTGACCCGGTCCCGAATATCCGACGACGAGATGGCGCAGAGCGGCGTTTCGACGGAATCGACGGAGTTGGAGTAGAAGGCATCCAGGTCCGCCTCGAACCCTGGTCGTTCGATGACCGCCAGCCGGGCGAGTTCGAGGATTCGCTCGGGCCGCGACCAGCCGGGGAAATCGGCCAGGGAGTCGCCGCCCATCAGGAACCAGAGCCTGGCCTCCGGTTGATCATCGCGCAGCCGTTCCAGCAGCTTCCAGGTGAACGACGGTTCGGTTTCGTCAGCATCCAGCTTGCTGCACGCCAGACCGTCGTTGCCCTCGATCGCCAGCCGGACCATTTCCAGCCGGTCGGCGGTCGGAGCGAGATGCAGGCCAACCTTGTGCGGCGGGTTGCCGGCCGGCGCCAGCAGGACCCGGTCGAGAACGAGCTGCTCACGGGCGTGCTCGGCCATGATGAGATGCCCCTGATGGATGGGGTTGAATGATCCGCCGAGCAGGCCAATGCGTGCCGGAACGTTCATGGCCGGCCGATGGTGATCGACTCGTCGCCCGCCGCGGTGATCAGGGCGTGGATGACGTGTTGCTCCGCCTCCGGTGAATCGTCGATGAGGACGGACAGGGAGAACGTGGTTTGCGTGGCCGACGCCGACGTCACGACCGGGGCGACGAACGGACGGGTGACCTCGGCCATGGCCGTGAGCGTGTGGTGGATCAAGCGTTCCGCTTCCATCACCGTTTTCCCCTGGGCAAACACGACCAGGTCGATCCGCCGGGTTCCTGATTTCGAGCGATTGGTAAGCATTTCCGTAAACACCAGCGAATTGGGGATCATCACCAGCGAACCGTCGTTGATCCGGACGAGGGTGGTTCGCACATCGATCCCCTGAACTTCGCCTTCAACGTCGCGCACCCGTATGAAATCTCCAACGCGGAAGGGTCGTTCCATCAACAGGAAGACGCCGGAGAAGAAGTTCTTCAGGACATCCTGCAGCGACAGCCCCAGCGCGACGGTGCCCGCCCCAAGGAACGTGAGAAGTCCCGAGCCGCTGACGCCCAGGCTCGCCAGGATGACAACGAACGCTGTGCCATAGATGGCGACCGCCGTGAGTCGTCCCACGAGGATGGCGCCGTTTCGGCCAAACGACTTCGCTGACAGGGCCTGCTCGACCCGCCGCCTGAGCCAGCGGCCGATCAGCCGGGCGACAATCGCCACCACGACTACAATGGCGATCCGACCGGCCAGCGCGCCAAAATCGATACCGATCGAGTTGAGCGCATCGCTTGCCATAGCCATTACGCTCCCGTCCGGATCCCGGTAAGATCAGCCTGTCACCGTTGGCAACCTGGTCTTCGACCACGCAAACAACCCGAAAGCGTTCTGCCCCATGTTCGACTATCACGTTCACACGACGCAATCTGCCGACTGTTCCACTCCGATCGCCGCGTCCTGCGAGGCCGCGATCCGGGCGGGGGTCACCGAGATCGCGTTCACCGACCACATCGAGCACGAGCCCGCCGACATGAGCTACGGCTTCTTCGATTACACCACATACCTGCGAGACCTGGAATCGGCGCGCGACCGTTACGGCGATCGGCTCGTGATCCTGGCCGGGGCCGAGGTCGACTTCAACACCGGGATCGCGTCCGAGGTCGAAGACTTCCTCGGACGGACCACGTTCGACTTCGTCATAGGGTCGGTCCACTATGGCGAGGCCGGGGAGATCATCTTCCCGGACTACTTCGACCAGCGCACCATCGACGACATGATGAAACCGTACTTCGAACAAATCCAGGCCGCCGCTGAATCCGGCTGGTTTGACACCATCGGCCACATCGACCTCCCGAAACGCTATCGCCCACTCGACCACGCCGCGTACGATCCGCTGGCGTTGGGCGCCGACCTGGATCATGCGCTCACCGCCATCATCGAGGCCGGGATGTCGTTCGAGATCAACACGTCGGGGCTGCGGCAGCCGCCGAAGACCAGCATGCCCGGTCCGCGCATCGTCGGCCGGTACGTCGAGCTGGGCGGATCGCTGATCACGATGGGGAGCGATTCCCACGTGCCGGAGACGATCGGGGCAGGTTTCGAGCGCACCTTCGCCATGTTACGATTGTGCGGAATCAGCGGCGTCAGTTCGTTCCGGCAACGGCGACGAACCACGGTCCCAATCGATGAACTCTCCCATACGTCGTGAGAAGAGTTGTCCCCACGCATGGCTTCCCGCAATCCCGCGCCCTCGTCTCAACGTGTCCGGCTTCCGGACCTGCCGGGCGACGCCTTTGGTGACGATCACCCGTTCTTCCAGGAGCCGGCTAGCCATCGCCCGTCTCCCAATGCGGGGCCGTGGTCGCCACGGCACGACGTGATCACGGCCGTCACGATGCGGCCGGAACCGTTGGCGCGTCCCTTGCGGACCAGGATGACGACAGCGCCGCGAACGCGAACCAAACGGCGATCGATTGCATGGTCCTGGTCGGCGCCGGTTTTGCCGGCGCCGCGCCAGATGATCGCGCAGGCGTTTCCGAATCTGCTCATGGCGGCTTCGGTATTGCTCGTCCTGGCGCTGGGCGCGTTCACGCCGTTCGGCGTTCCCGTGTGGGCAGTCGGCCTCTTCATCCCCAGCGTGGCGCTGGCGCTGATGTCGAACGCCGCTGTGCATGTACCGAGGCAGCGCGCGGCGATCCTGAACATCGTAACGATGGCGATGATCTTTCCCATGCTGGTGATCCGGCAAAGCGTAGTGCGGGTGCCGTTCGTCGGCGATGGCAACGGCACCTTGCTGGCGCCGGCCATCGCCACTGCGGCCGTCATCGGTTTGTTGCTGGTCCTCGCGCTGGGGTGTGCGATTCTCTCCCAGGAAGATCCGGAATACTCGGGCATCATGTTCCTGCCCGCCGCGATGATGGTGCCGCTGCTGGCGGGTCAATCGGATCTCGTCAGCCTGCCGAGCGCCTTGTGGCTCGCCGCGTCGATCTTCGCCGTCAGCGCCGTGCTGACGGTTGTGGCATCGATGTTGCCCGGCGCGTTCCCGGCGCTCGTCGCGCCGCTGGCGATCGGCCTCGAGTTCGTGCTCCTGACGGCGTTCCGGAACCAATCGTTGTTTCCCACGGGAGCCGGCAGCACCGCCAAGGTGCTGTTTTTTGCGATCGTCGTCGTGACATTGATCCTGGCGATCGTGGTTCCCATAATCAGCGTCTGGACCCGGCAGGTCACCCGCCTGGCGCAATCGCAGGCCCAGACCCGCAGTTGACGCCATCCCAACCCGATGCGCCGATCGTAATTGGGTCAATGTGCAACACAGAAACCGCCCTCACTATCGAGGGCGGTTTTCGTTTCGTTGCATGTCCCGGCGCCGGGTCCCTAGAGGGTGTTATGGACTTTGGGCGGCAAGGATGAGCAATTGACGGAGCATCAGGCCGGCGAAGGCGACGAAATGCAGGCCAGCGACGGTTTCGGGCACCCGTTCGTAGGCACGGGCCAGCCGCCGGAACCGGGCCGCCCAG
>JBGTNF010000380.1:0-2524 GCA_041743205.1 Thermomicrobiales bacterium
TCCTTCGGTTTGCCGACGCTGCCGGTGTTGACGAAACGGACGCCTTCGATATTCCGCGACCATGGGACGTGCGTGTGCCCGAAGACGAGCACGTCGCAGTCGGCGCCGCGGGCAATCCGCGCCAGCGAGGCGGGGTCGCGATCCGCGAAGAGGTACTCGTTCATCCGGCGGGGGCTACCGTGGACGAAGCGGATTCGCAAGCCGTTGACCTCCCGCCGCAGTTCCGGAACCAGTGACCGCAACCACCCCTTGCGGTCGTCCGTGACCATTGACCGCGTCCACATCAGCGATTGCTGGCCCCGCTCGCGCTCGGCCGCGTCCCCGTAGGCGCACCCGCAGTCGTCGTGGTCGAACCCGACGCCGTCGTCGTAGTTGCCCATGATCGTCGGGATTTCGCGCGCGCGGATCAGGTCGATCGTCTCGTTGGGCCGGGCGCCGTACCCGACGAGATCCCCGAGGCAGATCACGTCGTCCGGCGCGTGGGCGTCGATATCGGCCAGCACGGCTTCGGTCGCGGCGCTGTTGCCGTGCATGTCGCTGAGAATGGCAATGTCCATCAGATCGTCCCGGTCGCCGGTTCAGGACAGGAGCCGAGCCGGATGCACTCCTGGACTTCGCGGAACGCCAGGAGCGGAACATACGTCTTGACCGGATTCCCCCAGCGTTCCCGAAGGGCCTCGTCGACACACCGCTCGAGTTGGGCCTCGATTGGGCAGCCGTGATCGGCGCAGGCTTCGAGCGCCATCGCCATCACCCGCATCCGGGCATCCTCGTACGACTGGAAGGTGGTTTCCCTGTCATCGGTCATGGCGTACTCCTCAGGTATTTGCGAAATGATCCGGTCCTGATAGTGTCCCGAGCGTGCGAGGAATCTGCTTTGCCTGGTCTGGGCAACAAGGTGGATCGGCGACGGTAGACGGGTCGAGATGACTCGCTGCGCTGCCCTCGCACGCTCGGGACGACCGCTACCAGGGCGTCGATGAGTGGTCAGGCGCTCCGCGCTGCTGGCGCGAAATACCGGTCGCGCAGCCAGAGCGAGACGTAGACCAGCGCGATCAGCACCGGCACTTCGATCAGCGGGCCGACGACCCCGGCCAGGGCCTCGCCGGACGAGATGCCGTAAACCCCGATCGCGACCGCGATCGCCAGCTCGAAGTTGTTGCCGGCGGCGGTGAACGAGAGCGCCGCAGTTTCCTCATAATTGAAGCCGAGTCGGCGCGAGAGGAAGAACGCGAGCGTGAACATCACCCCGAAGTAAATCACGAGCGGAACCGCGATCCGCACCACATCGAACGGCAGCTCCACGATCCGGCCGCCCTGCATAGCGAACATGATCACGATCGTGTAGAGCAGCCCGAGCAACGCGGTCGGCCCGATTCTGGGAATGAACGTCCCGTCGTACCACTCCCGGCCCCGCGCGCGGACGAGGATGATCCGGGTCAGGAACCCGGCCAGCAGCGGGATCCCGAGGAAGATCAACACGTTGCGGGCGATCTCGCCCATCGAGACATCGAGCGACGACGAGCTGGCCCCGAACCAGGAGGGGATTTCCGACAGGAAGAGCCAACCGAGGATGGAATACATCACGATCTGGAAGACCGAGTTGACCGCCACCAGCACGGCCGCCACCTCGCCATCGCCACAGGCCAGCTGGTTCCAGATCAGCACCATCGCGATGCAGCGGGCGAGCCCGATCAGGATCAGGCCGTTGCGGTAGGCGGGCTCGTCGGGCAGGAACGCCCAGGCCAGCCCGAACATGAGCAGCGGGCCGATGATCCAGTTCAGCGCCATCGAGAGGCCGAAGAGCTTTCCCTGCGCCTGGAACCGGCCGAGGGTTTCGTAGCGGACCCTGGCCAGCACCGGGTACATCATCCAGAGCAGGCCGATCGCGATCGGCAGCGAGACCCCGGCCACCTTGAAACGGTCGAGCGCCTCGCCGAGATCAGGGAAAACCCGCCCCAGCAGGATGCCGAGCCCCATCGCCACGAAGATCCAGACTGGCAGGAAGCGATCGATCAGCGACAGCTGCGCGCGCGGATTGGCTGGGGCATTGCGCCCAATTGTCTGTGCGTAGGTTTCCATCAGGGGTGGTTCGCTCCAGAGGTCGGGTAATTCTCAAGATTTAGTGCGGAATTCGTAGGGGCGGCAGCGAAGCGAGCCAGCGGGCGCCAGGCATTCCAAAACAACCGTGTGCCTGCCCGCGTGTGTCGAACGGAGCCGCCCGCTCGACGTGGCCGAAAATCACCTGGTGTGCCGTCTTTGATTCCCGCACCCTTGGTCGCAACCGCGGGTCATGCCGGCCAAAATCCAGGACGTCTGGCGCTCAATCGCCGGGGAAAGAAGGGACGGCACACCGGATATTGTTCGGTCACGTTGAGCGGGCGGACACACGGATCAGCAGCACCCGCCGCGGCCGACCGCCTGCAACTGGATCACCTGGGGAACCGCATCTCCGCAGCACGACGACGCAATGGCAGCCACGCCGACCGGTTCAGGACTGCCGCAACACGCCGCCGCCACAACC
>JBGTNF010000381.1:0-5177 GCA_041743205.1 Thermomicrobiales bacterium
CAGGTCGGCGAGCGTGTGTTCGATCGTGTCGAGACCGACCGTTGGGGCGGCGGGAAGCGCCAACATGGAAGCCCATCCTTCGTACGTACGCGGGAACGATCTCACCTAGTGTACGCACGAAGAATTAGTTGGTACAGATGCTCGCTAGCCCTCCCCTACACAAGACAATCAACGATCAACCTGCCAGCTTTTCAGTTTGCGGTTACTCCGCCAATCCGCACCATTCGACGGCGGCCACGGCGACCGTTTCGACGGCCACGAGCAGGTCGTCGATGCCGATCCATTCGTCGGCGCAATGTACGTTGTCGGTGTGGCCGGCGCCGTAGGTGGCGGTCGGCATGCCACCGATGTTCATGAGCAACCGCATGTCGAGCCCAGCGGTGATGCCCCTGAACGCGGCGTCCTGGCCGGTAACGATCCGGTGGGCGGCGGCGACGGTTTGGGCGATCGGCGCCTCAGCGGAGATTTCACAGGAACCGAACTGCCCGCCGAACCACTCGACAACCGGCGCGTGATCGCGGAGCCAGGGATCGCCATTCGCGACGGCCGCGATCCGGACTTCGGCCTGCGCCTGCATCCCTTCGATCGTTTCGCCCGGCAGAAAGCCGAGGCGCCCTTCCGCCACCAGCAGCTCGGGCACGGTCGAGGCCCAGGTGCCGGACCGGACGAGCCCGACGCTGATCGGGAACTTGTTCTCGAAGTGATCGTAGAGCGGGTGGCTGAGCGTGGCGTTGCGCTCCGCCTCCCAGGCCAGCAGATCGTGAAAGATCGGGTAGAACTTCTCGATTGCGGACACGCCCTGGTTGCGGTTGGCGCCGTGCGCCGACTTGCCGGTAACGGTGATCCGGAACACGAGCGAGCCGCCCTGGGCGATAACGACCGTGAGGTCAGTGGGTTCGGTGATGATCGCGGCGTCGGCTCGGTGTCCGCGCAGCATGGTCGACAGGGCGCCGAGCCCGCCGTTTTCCTCGCCGACACTGGACGCGAGCAGCAGGTCGCCGGCCAGCGCGACGCCGGCGGCGTCCAGTGCGTCCAGTGCCGCGATGTGGGTGGCGATGCCGCCCTTCATGTCGGCGGCGCCCCGGCCGTAGATCCGGCCATCGGCGACTTCTCCCAACGGGTTCTTCGTCCACAAGGCCGGGTCGCCGTTGTCGACGGTGTCGATGTGGCCGTGGAGCATCAACGATCGGGCGTTCGCGCCTCCCCGTCCGCGCCGGGCGCCAACGAGGTTGGGGCGATCGTCGTACGTCTCCTGCTCCCCGACGTGGACGAGGTAGTCGGCGATCTCGTCCCGGGTCGCTTCCCAGCGATCGATGTCGAGCCCGCGTTGCGCATAGTTGCGTGCGACGACTTCCTGCACGGCTCCCTCGTGGAAGGTGACGCTGGGAGCCGAGACAAGATCGATGAGCAACTGGACGATTCCCTCGCGTCGAGCGACGACGGCTTCGTGGATGGCTTTGGCGAGTTCCCGGGTGACATTGGGCATGAACGGTTTCCTCGGACATCGGACGAGCCGAGCCGGTGCACAGGCCCAATCACGTAGGGGAGGCCCTGTGTGGCCTCCCGTAAACCTACCTGGCCAGGACCTCCGGATTGACAATGACTTCCGGCTGCCTGCCGTTGAGCACGTCGATCAGGTTGTTGGCGGCCAGCCGCGCCATGGCGTCGCGCGTCGTGACCGTCGCCGAGGCGATGTGCGGGGCCACGATGCAGTTCGGGGCCGATACCAGCGGGTGGTCGACGGGCAAGGGCTCGGGATCGGTCACATCGAGCCCGGCGGCAAAGATCTCGCCACTTTCCAGAGCGGCAACCAGGGCGTCGGTGTCGACCACCGGACCGCGCGAGGCGTTGATCAGCACGGAAGTCGGCTTCATCAGGCCGAGCTCGCGGGCGCCGATGAGCTGGTGCGTCTCCGGCGTCAGCGCGACGTGCAGCGAGACGTAGTCCGACTCCCGTAGCAACTCGTCGAGCGGCACGTACCTGACGCCGAACTCGGCGGCGGCGTTCGGGTCTTCCCAGGCGTCGTTGGCCAGGATCCGCATGTTGAACCCCGACGCCATGCGCGCCAGTTCCTTGCCGATCCGGCCGAAGCCGACGATGCCGAGGGTGGCGCCGGAGATGTCCTGGCCGAGCAGCAGGCGCGGTCCCCAGGTTTGCCAGTTGCCGTCCCGCACGTACCGATCGGCTTCCACAACGCGCCGCGCCGCCGACACCAGCAGCGTAAAGGCGAACTCGGCGGTGGCCTGGGTCAGCACGCCCGGCGTGTTGCAGACCGCAACGTTGCGCGCGGTCGCGGCGTCGACATCGACGTTGTCGTACCCAACCGCAAAATTGCTGACGACCCGGATCGACGGGTGACGGTCCAGCAGTTCGCCATCGACGCGTTCGGTCAGGAGCGAGAGGACGCCGTCCTTTCCTTCCAGCAAGGCGTCGAGCTCGGCCGGGCCGGGCGGCAGGTCGCCTTCCCAAACATTGACGTCGCAGGCGGCGCGCAGCACGTCGAGCCCGGCTTCCGGGATCAGGCGGGTGACGGCGACTTTCGGTCGATCGGTCATGGTGTGCGGATTCCTCCCTGAAAGGGGCTGGGCCGGGGCGGCGCCCCTGGCGTTCGACTGCCTGCACTTGTACCGGGAAACCGAAAGCGGGGCAAGTGGGTGGGCGTTAACGAGTCGGGCGCGGGGTCGGCGATAACCGACCCCGCGCCCGAACTTGGAGCCTTACTTCGTCCGCGCGACCGCGCTTTGTCGATCCTCTTCGGTGTACTTGTCGTTCAGGTGGACCTTGTGGGTATCGGCCTGGGAGCGAACCCGGAGGTTGACCATTTCCACGATGACACTGAAGGCCATTGCCGAGTAGATGTAGCCCTTGGGGATGTGGTGCCCGAAGCCTTCGGCCACAAGCGACATACCGATCAGGAGCAGGAAGGCAAGCGCGAGCACCTTGACCGTCGGATGCGCCTGAACGAACTCAGACAGCGGCTTGGCGGCAACCAGCATGACGCCGACGGCGATGATGACGGCCGCGACCATGACGCCGATGTCATCGGCCATGCCGACCGCGGTGATCACCGAATCCAGTGAAAAGACGATGTCCAGCAGCATGATCTGCGCAATGACGGACGCGAACGACGTCACCGCCTTGCCCGTTTGCGACGACTCGTGCCCTTCGAGTTTCTCGTGAAGCTCGGTGGTCGCCTTGTAGAGCAGGAAGAGACCGCCACCCAACAGGATCAGGTCCCGCCCGGAGAATTCCTGACCGAGGATCTCGAACCAGGGCTCGGTGAGCCCTATCAGCCAACTGATTGCGAACAGCAACCCGATACGCATCACCATCGCCGCGCCAAGGCCGACGATCCTGGCCCGGTCCTGCTGCTCGGGCGGGAGCTTGTTCGAGAGGATCGAAATGAAGATGACATTGTCCACGCCGAGCACGATTTCGAGCGCGGTCAAGGTCAACAGCGCGGTCCAGATCGTCGGATCGCTTATCCAGTCCATTGTGGGGTCTTATCCTTGCATTGAAGCGTTGGCCGAGACGGCGATCCGGGCCATTCCCGATGCGCCAGCCTCGTCTCGGGTTTGCCGTCCGACATCATCCATCTCCAACCTGGAAGGACTATAAACCAAACCTGCTCCGGTGGACCCGCCCCCAAAAGGGGCGCGATGATTCGGCGGGCCGCTTTTCCAGCGCGTTGAGTGGCAATGCGCCACGTCAGCAGTCACCTGGGTGGTGCGTGAAAGAAATCACGTGATGTAGAATCACCGGCGGAGGGGAGTATTCCTTTCAGGCCGGTGTCGTCAATACGGAAGACTGCGAGTCTTCCCGGCGCCGCTCATCGCTAGCCGCCCTGGCTACGGTGGAAGAGACCTCCGGTCGGTTTCCACAACCACATCGGAGGAACGTCTCACATGAATGTCCCGTTATGGGTCTGGGCCGCGACGATTGCGTTCATCGTCGGGCTCCTGGTTTTCGATTTCTACGCGCACGTCAAAACCCCCCACGCGCCTTCCATGAAGGAGTCCGGTCTCTGGTCCACGTTCTACGTGGGGCTGGGCCTGATCTTCGGCTTCGGCGTGTGGCTGGCTTGGGACCGTGATCACGGCGTCGAGTACTGGGCCGGCTTCCTGACCGAGAAGAGTCTCTCGGTCGACAACCTCTTCGTCTTCCTGATCATCATGACCAGTTTCCGGGTGCCACGCGAGTTCCAGCAGAAGGTGTTGCTGATCGGGATCGTGATCGCGCTCGTGATGCGGGGCATCTTCATCGCCCTCGGCTCGGCGATCATCGAGAATTTCAGCTGGGCGTTCTACGTCTTCGGCGCCTTCCTCGTTTACACCGCGTGGAAACTGATCGGCTCCGAGCATGACGAAAACGAGGAATATCACGAGAACGGGTTCATTCGCCTGGTGCGGCGCTTGATCCCGACGACCGATGAGTACGTTGGCGACCGGATGACGGTGAAGATCGACGGGCGGCGCTTCATCACGCCGATGGCGATCGTGATGCTGGCGATCGGTTCGACCGACCTGCTCTTCGCCTTCGATTCGATCCCGGCGATCTTCGGCCTGACCCAGGAGCCGTACATCGTCTTCACCGCCAACGCCTTCGCGTTGCTCGGGCTCCGGCAGCTCTACTTCCTTTTGGGGGGGCTGCTGTCACGGCTCGTTTACCTCTCGCTCGGGCTCGCCTTCATCCTCGCTTTCATCGGGGTCAAGCTGGTGATCCACGCTATGCACGAGAACGAGGTGCCGTTCATCAACGGCGGCGAGCACATCACGGTCATCCCGGAGATCCCGACGCTGGTGTCGCTGGCCGTCATCATCATCACGATCGCCGTCACGGCCTGGCTAAGCCTGCTCAAGACCCGGTCGGACGAGCGCAAGGGCATTGCGCCGATCGGTCAGTAGTTTCAGGATCCGGAAGAACCAGCATACATACATCGAACGGGCCGGAGGCGATACGTCGCTCCCGGCCCGTTCCCTTGCCGGCCAACCAGCCCAAGTCTTGATAGTGCAATCGGCACAATACGCATCGGTTCCAGATATCGCGACCCGTTGACGATTGTGCCAGTGAGCGCTATCTTCCGTAACACCTCAACCCATCTGGCGACGACGCCACACACGACGCGGCCGGTTGAGAGGCGCGTGCCGCGCGCGCTTCCGCGCTGCGTCTCGCTCCCG
>JBGTNF010000382.1:0-3764 GCA_041743205.1 Thermomicrobiales bacterium
ATCGTCACGCTGCTTGGCGGCATCCTGACGGCCGGCGGCGCCAACGTGCTGAACTGCTACATCGACCGCGACATCGACGCGATCATGAGCCGCACCAGGAAGCGCGGCACCGCCAACGGCCGGATTTCCCCGGTCGCGGCCCTCGTCTTCGGCATTTCGCTCACCGTCGCCGGAACGCTCCTGCTGGGGTTCGTCGTCAACTGGCTGGCGGCTGGCCTCGCGTTGCTGGGCAACCTCTACTACGTCTTCGTTTACACGCTCTGGCTCAAGCGGCGCACGCCCCACAACATCGTGGTCGGTGGCGCGGCCGGGGCCATTCCACCGCTGGTCGGTTGGGCCGCCGTGACCGGGACCCTCTCGGCCCCCGCCTGGATCCTGTTCGCAATTATCTTCTACTGGACGCCTCCCCATTTCTGGGCGCTGGCGCTGCTCAAGCAGGGCGAGTACGGCCGGGTTGGGGTGCCGATGCTGCCGGTCGTCTCCGGCGAGGAGGAGACGCGCAAACAGGTGTTCCTCTACACGATCCTGCTGGCGGCGGTGACGTTGCTGCTGGTTCCGTTCGGCATGAGCTGGATTTACTTCGGTGGTGCGCTCGTCCTCGGTGGGTACTTCCTGTATCTGGCCTGGAAGCTCCTGCGCGACCCCAGCAAGGCGCTCGCCCGCAAGACGTTCTTTTACTCGATCTGGTACCTCGCCGCCCTTTTCGCCGTCATGGTCACCGATCGCCTCGTGTTTGCCTGACGCATTGCGAGCGTGGCCACATGAGGAATCTGGAGCTGTCCAAAGAGCAGAATATGTAGGGGCGGCCCAGAATCGACCGATGTTGACGCCTTGGCAAAGAGATCTTGTCGATTCGTGTGGCCGCCCGGATCTGGCCGGGAACCGCAATGTGTGTTTGGTATCGACTCCGGGTGAACACCGGTGGTTCCGACTGGGCGCCCGTGTCGCTGCGGCGGGAGATATCGCTACGCTGCCTCGACTGCCCCTATCGCTTCGCTGCGCTGGCGCTCAGGGTCCGCTCGGAATGACTTGTCGGAGGCAGGCGCGGCTAATCAACCGGGGTCTGCCCGAAGCACACATCGCAACAACGTCCACGACGATCAACGTCGTGGACGTTTCCTGCGGTTAGAAGCCGTCTTTCGCAGTGGGGTTTCAAGGATGAGACTGGAGTCGCCTGGCGCGGGCAGAGACAAACTCCGCAACCGTACAGAGTTGTGAGAGTCCAACCACTCGTTCCCGTTGCTCAGTCGGCCAGCGCGGCCTGGGCCAGCAAGGGGGACATCGATTCGCGTTGAAGCGACGCCGGCGTCTCGGCGATCCGGTCGCCAAGCCCAATTCCGTAATAGACGAAACTCTCGCGGGCGACGCGGGCCGGATCGTAGATATTCCGGCCGTCGAAGATCACGTGTTCGGAGAGTTCGGTTCGGAGCAGGTCCCAGTCCGGGCTCTTGAACTGCCGCCACTCGGTGCAGATCACCAGCGCGTCGGCCCCCTTGAGTGCGTCGTCACGGGTTTCGCACAGCGCCAGGTCGTCGCGGTCGCCGTAGAGCGCCCTGGTCGTGTCGAGCGCCTCGGGATCGTACGCCTGGACCCTGGCGCCCGCCGCCCACAGGCCTTCGATAATCACGTGGCTCGGCGCATCGCGCACATCGTCGGTCTTGGGCTTGAAAGCCAGGCCCCAGAGGGCGAACGTCTTGCCCGCGACGTCGCCTTCGAAGTGATCGAGGATCTTGTCCAGCAGGACGCGCTTCTGGCGCTGGTTGACCGCTTCGACCGCGTGGAGGAGATCGGCCTGGTAATCCAGGTTGCGGGCGGTGTTTTCCAGCGCCCGCACGTCTTTGGGCAGGCATGAACCGCCGTAGCCAATGCCGGCGTAAATGTTGTTGTACCCGATACGCGAATCGGAACCGATGCCGATGCGGACGCTCTCCACGCTGGCGCCGGCTCGCTCTGCAATGTTGGCAATCTCGTTCATGAAGGAGATCTTGATGGCCAGCATCGCGTTGGCGGCGTACTTGGTAAGCTCCGAAGAACGTGTGTCCATCACGATGATCCGGTTGTGATTGCGGTTGAATGGCGCGTAGAGCTGACGCAACAGTTCGATACTGTCGGGATTCTCCGCGCCAATGACGATGCGATCGGGCTTCATGAAATCCTCGATCGCCGCGCCTTCCTTGAGGAACTCGGGATTGCTCACCACATCGAAGGTCGGATTCACGCCCCGACGATCGAGCCCGTCCTGGATCGTGGAACGGACGAGATCAGCGGTGCCGACGGGTACGGTCGATTTGTCGACGATCAGGGCGGGCCTGGTGAGCAATGAGCCGATCGTTCGCGCGACCTCCACGACGTAGCGGAGGTCCGAAGAACCGTCCTCCTGCGGCGGCGTGCCGACCGCGATGAAGATAACGACGCCGTGGTCGACGCCTTCGGCAGCGGCGGTCGTGAACGTCAGGCGGCCCGCCTTGGTGTTTTGCTCGACGATCTCGGCCAGGCCGGGCTCGTAGATCGGGATTTCGCCGCGTTGCAGGGCGGCGACCTTGCCGGCATCGACATCGACGCAGCAGACGTGATTGCCGCTTTCGGCGAAGCAGGCGCCGGTCACCAATCCCACGTAGCCGGTGCCGAACATCGTGATGCGCATGGTCCTGTAACTTTCACTGGAACGAATGCCGACGATGGTTGACATCGGCCATCTGGGATGAGGACACCCCGCAATGTTAAAGAGGCTACCCCCGTGGCAAAAAATACATCCTTGCTACGGGGGTAGTGTACTTGTCGCATCCGTTCCCGATCGCGGACCCCGATCAGGCGCGGTTGACCACCGGGTTGGAGAGCACGCCGACGCCGCCGACCTCGACCTCGATCGTGTCGCCGGCCTTCAGCGCGCCGACCTTGTGCGGCGTGCCGGTCATGATGATGTCGCCAGGGTTGAGCGTCATCACGTCGCTCAGAAACTCGATCAGGAACGGGACGCTGAAGATCAGGCCGTCCGTGTTGTCGTCCTGCCGGACCTCGCCGTTAAGGCGCGACTGCACCATGAGGTTGCCGGGCTCCAGGTCGGTCTCGATCACCGGGCCGAGCGGCAGGTAGGTGTCGTACCCCTTGCCCCGGATCCACTGGATGCCAGCCATTTGCTGCACGCGGTCGGAGACATCGTTGCCAGCCGTGTAGCCCAGCACGTAGTCGAGGGCGTCCGCTTCGGCGACGCGCTTGGCGGTCTTGCCGATGACGACTACGAGCTCGGCTTCGTAGTGGGTCTCGTTCTCGGGATAGGCGAGCTCGATCGCCACGCCCGGTCCGACGATCGACGACTGCGGCTTCATGAAGACGACAGGCTCGGTCGGAACCTCGCGCGTGGCGTCGAGTTCCTTGACGTGCTTGAGGTAGTTCATGCCGATCGCGATCACCTTGCCGGGCTCGATCGGCGCCAGCACCTGAACCGAGTCGTAGGAACCGACTTCAGCGCCTTTCGTCAGGCCGCCAAAGACATCGCCTTCCCCGGCGTAGACGGTGTCGCCCTCGACGATGCCGAAGGCCGGAGCGTTGGTGGTCGTATCCTGATAGCGAACGATTTTCATGGTGAATGATCTCCTGGGTGCGTTTCTCGCAAAGGCAGGAACGCGCCGTCCCAACCGGGCTGCCTGGCGCCCCTGCGTTCAACCGTGCCCGGATTGTACCCGCGACCCAGGTTTCCCGCGACAGGGACCGGTCATTGCGAGAGATCGGGCGCCGCTGGCCGAACCCACGTCGATCTGGCACGG
>JBGTNF010000383.1:0-4536 GCA_041743205.1 Thermomicrobiales bacterium
CCATCCGACGAAGTCAGATCGGTGTGCGAAATGCAATGGATCGAAACCCTGAATTCGAGCAACCTCACAGCAGATGCCTTCGTTCGATCAATCCCGAGACGGCGAGCGGGATCAGGCGCCCTGTTCACGGATGAGACAGGGCGAGTCCTTGTAGTCGAGCCACGGTACAAGGCGACGAGGGACATTCCTGGAGGCATCGTCGAGGCTGGAGAGGATTCAAGGTCAACGTGCAGGAGGGAGTGCAAGGAAGAACTGGGGCTGGACATCGATCCCGGACGATTGCTCACCATCGAGCACAAGACAGAGAGTCCGCCTCAGGGCGATTCCCTCATGTTCATCTACGATTGCGGGGCGCTGCGTGATGACCCGGCGATCCAGCTTCAAGAGGATGAGCTGCGCAGTTTCCGTTTCGTTCCAGCGGAGGAACTTGGGCAGCTCATGAGTCCCGGACTGGCGCATCGGGTCCGTTGCGCCGTTCGGGCCCGTGACGAGGGGATCACCGTCGAACTCGTCAACGGCCTGGTCGTGGGGCGGTAAGGTCAACCCCACTCCCGCGACATCATCAGAAGCTTGCCGCAACCACCTCTGTCATGTCGAGCTTGCGAGACATCCCCCGGCGAAGCCGGTATTTGGTTTGCCGGGCCACGTATACCGCTGCGCGGGGGATCCCTCGCAAGCTCGGGATGACGACTTTGGAAGGCACTCGCCGGAATAGCGATCAGCCACAAGCGCGTTGCTTGGAATCAGCCCTTTTTCTGGCGGTTGAAGGATTTGTTGTTCGTGGGAGCCACCGAGCGCATTGGCTGTTTGACCGGCGCGGGAACGGCCTCACCGGCCCGGTCCAGCCGGTCCGCCAGGTGATCGCCGGCGGGATCCTTGCGGATCGCCTTGTCCAGCCGCAGGGGATCGCCGGGCTTCCACGGTTTGCTGGATTCGGCCGGTTTCTTGCTGGTCATGGGGAACCCTCTTTCCGATCGGCGAAACGTCGCCAGCCGCCGTCGCTGGCTGGGGTTCGGCATCTGGACATCCCAACAATAGCGCAGCTTCCAGCGGAATCAACTCCCGTCTGGCTCTTGCGGCACTCGCGTCGACACCCGGAGCACGCTCATGCCCCGCAGGTCGAGCCAGCATTCGCCATCCAGCCGCGAGACCCGGAGCAGGGCGTCGCCACAGCCGGGGCACCGCAGGATGGCGCCCATCTCGAGCCCGTAGGCCAGCAAGCCCGCGACGGGCCCCACCGCGTGGCAGCCGTTGCACATCGCCTGGGCGCTGGTTACATCGACGGCGAAAATCTCCGCCAGCAATCCGGCCGCCGCGTTTCCATCGAGTTGCCGCATCGAGTCGTCCATCGTCATCCTCCAGTGGGACCGAACCGCTCCGTCTTCACACGCGCTGGTTCATGGCCGAGGTCAACCAGCGTGGCGGCAACCGTCTCCACGAACGGGGTCGGGCCGCAGACGTAAACGAGCGGCCTGGTTTCGGGCGGCCACCCGGTGTCGGCCAGCATCGCGGCATCAACCCGACGCCGGTAACCAGTCCAGTCCGGCGGCTGCGCGCGGGTCAGCGTCCACGAGACACCAAGCTGCCCATCGGCTTTGGCGAAACCCTCCAATTCGTCCCGGTAGAGCATCGCGTCGAATTGGCGAAACGACCCGAGCACCCGGGTGGGGATCGGGCTGCCTTGAGCAGCCCGGTGCCGGAGCATCGCCATCAGCGGCACGATTCCGGAACCGCCGCCGACGAGCAGCAACGGACCGCCGTTCACGATTTCCCAAGTGAAGTAACCGCCGATCGGGCCACGCAGTTCGAGCTGGTCGCCGGGGCGCAGCACATCGAGCAGGTAGGGCGACACCTCGCCGTCGTCGAGCCGTTCGACGGTTAGCTCGATCCGCTCGCCGGCCGGCGGGGAGGCGATCGAGTAGCTGCGCTCGGCCTGGTAACCGTCTTCCGCGGTAAGCCGGATATCGACGTGCTGGCCGGGCCGGTGGTCACGCCAGCCGGGCACGTCGAGCGCCAGGGTCCGGGCCCCCGGCGTCTCGATGCGTACGTCACGCACGGTAGCAATGGTCCAGCTCAGTCGCCCTGGTAGCGTTGTTCCAGCCATGGATCCCCGTAGTCGTGGTAACCGAGCTGCTCCCAAAAGCCGGGCTGGTCGTCATCGACCAGTTCCAGGCGGCGCACCCATTTCGCGCTCTTCCAGAAATAGAGGTGCGGCACCAGGAGCCGGGCGGGGCCGCCGTGCTCGGGCGCCAGTTCGTCGCCGTCGAAGTTGAAGGCGATCCAGGCCTTGCCTCCGGTCACGTCCTCGATCGGCAGGTTGGTGGTGTAGCCGCCGTCGCAGTGGGCGATGATGTAGCTGGCGCTGTATTCGAGGCCGTCGAGGAGGGTATCGAGCGAGACGCCTTCCCACTCGGTGTCGAGCTTGGACCATTTGGTCACGCAGTGGATATCGACGGTGACCTTCTCGCGCGGCAGCGCCAGGAACTCCTCCCACGTCCAGCGCGGCGGCGCCTCGACATTGCCGTCGATCCGGAAGTCCCAGGCGCCGGTCGGCACGATCGGTGTCGGCCCGGCCGACATCACCGGGAAATCTGACTCGAGGTACTGGCCGGGCGGGAGCCGCCGCGCCACCTCGGGGTCGACACGCCGGCCGGAAAACCCGCGCGAGAGGAAGCCGCTGCCCATGGTGTTGATCCTTTCCGCCGGAAGGTGGCGTTGCGTAGCGGCGGCAGGCGCCTGGAAGCGCGGGCCGCGATGACCTGGCTCCATCCTAGGGCGGAGGCGCCGGGACGTCCATTGCCAAGATGCCTGAGGGTGCATCACACACTCAAGCCTTTCGTACGGCTGCGGAGACAAGCCGGCCCCGCTGGATACGCAGCCGTACCAGATGCGAGAGATTGGGTGAGGAAGCGAAAACCTGTGGCGCACCCGGTTGCCAGTGGGGCAGGCATCGGGCTGTTAACAAAGCAACCGCCCGGGGGATGGCCCGGGCGGTCACAAACACCACTAGAGGGAAGGGGGATGACGACATCGTGGCTGGCGACGCCGTCAAAATGGTGCTGTACCAACAATAAGGTGTGACAAGGAGTCAGCAACGGTCCAACCGTATAGATTTTCCGGCACCCTGGAATCGATCGCCGGATTTTGGCTTCAGCAGCCCGGACTTCTGGCCCGTACGTACGATCCGTACCTTCGCGACGGGTCGCTTCCAACGTGTCAGGAACAAGTCTCGGGTGGGCTTGTGATACCATACACAAGGTCTTTCGAGCGCCCCTGGAACCGCCCTCAACCGGGTCTTTCCGGCGCCGCTCGACCGGCGCGAAAACTGGTCGCCGCCTTCCATCGCCGGCGGCCCAGCGCCCCCTCCCGCGTCGTCGTCCAGGCTGGGACGAGACGCCAGTTCCGGCCCTGACCGACGGCCGTACAAGCCACGGGCGCCTGCTCGAAGTGGAGCGAGTTTCAGTGCAAATCCAAGGTGACAACTGGATCGTCATCCTGTTCATGGTCGTCACGGCGTTCTTCATGGGGATGCTGCTGCTGACCCTGAACCAGATCGTCGCGCCCAGTCGTCCCAGCGCCACCAAGGCTGCCCCGTACGAGAGCGGCGTGCCCGATATCAAGGCGGTCAAGCCCAACTTCACGCCCCGGTTCTACATCGTCGCGATGCTGTTCGTGGTCTTCGACCTCGAAGTCGTCTTCCTCTATCCCTGGGCCGTGTCGTTCGACTACCTCGGCCTCTTCGGTTTCGTCGACATGCTCGTATTCCTGGGCCTGTTGATGATCGGTTACATCTACGCCTGGAAGAAAGGGGCCCTCGAATGGGTCTGATCGACGATCGCTTCGACAAGAACGTCTTCACTACGTCGCTCGATTTCCTCTTCAACTGGGGACGCCGCTCGTCTCTCTGGTGGCTCCAGTTCGGTCTCGCCTGCTGCGCGATCGAGATGATCGGGGCCTCGATGTCCCGCTGGGACTTGGCCGAACGGTTCGGCATGCTCTACCGCGCCTCGCCGCGCCAGGCCGACCTGATGATCGTGGCCGGCACCGTGACCAAGAAGATGGCCCCGATCGTGCGCACGCTCTACGACCAGATGCCGGAGCCGAAGTGGGTGCTCTCGATGGGCTCCTGCGCCAATGTCGGCGGCCCGTACGACACCTACGCGGTGGTCCAGGGCGTCGACCAGGTCGTGCCGGTCGATGTCTACGTGCCGGGCTGCCCGCCCACGCCGGAATCGCTCTACTACGGCATCCTCCAACTCCAGAACAAGGTGATCAAGTACGACACGATGGCGAAGAAACAGGGCGTCAGCGCCGCCGAGGAGCAGCGTCAGGCCGATCGCGAAGGCGCGATGATGGCGGGCCTGCGCCACTAGGCCGTTCCGGAACGCATCCCCGCACGACCACCCATGGAAGGACCCCACCGTGACCGACGGTGACGAGAACAAACAGCACCGTGCGGGCGACACGCCCGAAGCCCAGCCGAAGGCGACCGCCGACGCGTCGGCCCCAAGCGCCGATCCACAAGCCGTCGTCGAC
>JBGTNF010000384.1:0-27878 GCA_041743205.1 Thermomicrobiales bacterium
TCTGGGGATGTCCGGTTTCGACAGGGTCGGACGCCAGGCCATTGCACGTCGAGGTGCCCGAGGCCTCGTAAAAACGGGCAAAACTGTAGCTGCGAAACAACCGCAACTCGCCTACGCTGCCTAAGTCCTAGACCTCTAGACAGCGCGTTCAGCCAGACTCGTTCCGTCGGTCCGGATCCTGAGCGTCACCCAGATGGAATGCGGCGGTGGAGTTCGCCAGAGCGCAATCGCCCAAGACAGTCTGGCTCACCGGTCGTCCATCCTGTCGATGGGAGTGGCGGCAGGCACGAAAAACATCGACTAAACGTGTAGTAAATGTCCGGCAGAAGGTTCTGGACGGGGGTTCGATTCCCCCCATCTCCACCTGATCGTGATGAGGCCTCCGTGCCAGCGGGGGCCTTTGTCGTGCACCCGGCGATTCCCGAACGGGTCATCGTCCCGAGCTTGGCTTGTAAACTGGAAGCTATCGTCTTATTCCGATCTTCTCCATGAAGCGACCAGGTTTTGCGAAGGGACAAAGGGTGAGCGACCAGAACGTCAAGGTTACGGATGTGATCGTCATCGGCGCCGGAGCCACCGGGGAGAACGTCGCCGGTCGAGTCGTCAAGGGCGGGCTCGAGGCGATCATCGTCGAATCGGAACTGGTTGGGGGCGAGTGCTCGTACTGGGCCTGCATGCCGTCCAAGGCGCTCCTTCGCTCGACGGCAGTGCTCCACGCCGCCCGCAATGTGGACGGCGCAAAGCAGGCGGTGACGGGCGAGGTCGACGTGGCGGCGGTGCTGGAGCGACGTAATTCGTTCACCTCCAACTACGACGACAGCGGCCAGGTCGAGTGGGTCGCGAACGCCGGAATCACCCTGCGTCGCGGCTACGGCCGGCTCGTGGGCGAACGCCTCGTCGAGATCACCGCCAACGATGGCACGGTCGAGCGGTGGGAAGCCCGGCAGGCGGTGGTTCTGGCCAACGGGTCGAAGCCGACCCTGCCGAAGATCGACGGCATCGAGTCGGTCAAGACTTGGGGCACCCGCGAGGCGACCTCGGCCAAGTCCATTCCGTCGCGACTGGCCGTTCTCGGCGGCGGCGTCGCCGGGGTGGAGCTGGCGCAAGCCTTCGCCCGCCTTGGTTCATCGGTGACGATCATCGCCCGCGGTGGTCTCCTGTCGGCTTTTCCAAAAGAAGCGGTCGCGCTGGTCGCGAAAGGGCTCAAGGCGGACGGCATCACCGTTCTGGTCAACACGATGATCCGCTCGATGGCGCAAGGCGCCGATGGGTCGATCACGATCGAGGTCGAAGGCAGCAACCCGGTCGTCGCTGACGAGGTGCTGGTCTCGACCGGTCGCCATCCTGCCACCGAGGACATCGGTCTCGACCGGATCGGCGTCACGGTGCAGAAGCTGACGGTCGCCTCGGATGGACGCGTCGGCGAGGTGCCCGCCGGGTGGCTCTACGCTGTCGGCGATGTCGCCGGGAAAGTGCTGCTCACCCATCAGGGCAAGTACGAGGCGCGCGTGACTGGCGACGCTATCGCCGCCCGCGCCAGCGGCACACTTGGCGATGAGGTCGAGGCATGGTCGCCCTATGCAGCGACCGCCGACGAATCCGCGGTACCGCAGGTGGTTTTCACTGACCCTGAATTGGTCATGGTTGGCCGCAGCGAATCGCAGGCGAAAGACGCCGGCCTCAACGTCAGGGCCGTGGCGATCGAAATGAGCGTCGGCGGCACATCCCTGCACGCCGATGGCTACGAGGGCTGGGCCCAGATCGTGGTCGATGAAGACCGCGGCGTAATCGTAGGCGTCACGTTCGCGGGACAGGATGTCTCGGAGATGCTGCACGCGGCGACGATCGCAGTTGCCGGCGAGGTGCCGCTGACGCGCCTTTGGCACGCCGTACCGGCTTACCCGACCATGAACGAAGTCTGGCTGCGGCTGCTCGAAGCGTACGGCCTTTAGAACTCGATCAGGAGGGGCGGAGCCGGGCGACGATCATTGAAACGCCGCCAACCGCCATCAGCGCGATGCCGATCCACGTCAGCGTGATGGCTGCGACCCACCACCCTTCCCGGGGCCACCAGAAACAGGTGACGAAGAGCCCGGCGCCATAGGTCAGGGTCAGCAGCGGCGTTGGACGTGGACCCCTGACACTGGCGTACAGCCAGAGCGCGACGACGGCGCCGCCGGTGACAAGCGCAACGTTGCCGAGGTCCATCATTAGCAGCGCGAACCCGGCGGCGATCATTAACAGCGACGCTTCGCGCGGGCCGAATCGATGGCCTTGGAGGGGGACGGCTGGCGAGCCGGGGGACACGTTGGGAGGTGGATGAACGTCGGATTGTTTCATACGTCCATTGTGACCGATGGGCCGGTGCCCGGTCGCCAAAATCGGGCGTGACTTCCGGGCTCGACGGGATGACGGAACCGCTCCGGCATTCTTGAATTGGATAACTCGATCCACATTGCAGGAGACGAGAAGTGACACAAGGTTCGGGGGAGAACGCTCCCGTCCCGCCATTTCCGATCGATGGCCTTCGGGAAATCGGGGCCATGACACCGGCGTTCGTCGTTACCCGTGACGCCTTCGATGACGATCGAAACACGTCCCGGCTGGCGGACTTCGCCTATGTGCTGACGCTGACTGAAGCCGGTCAACCTGAGGCAAAGCCATTGCGGATGCCGGCCATGGTCTTTCCGCTTGAAAACACCAGAAAGCCGGAACTGCAAGTCGCTCTACTGGAGGCAATTGCCGCGTTCCAAGCGAGCGACGCAGACTTTGCCTTGGGGTTGGCTGAGTTCGATCGATGCCTGCGCCGCCTGAGCGGCGGTGACTGGCGCCGGCTTGAGGGCGTCGCCACGTCCGACACGGTCGAGCTCGACGCTACACCCGATGCGCTGTATTCCCTGGTCCAGGGATTCTGGCCAGTTGAAACACGCGCTGACAGGCCGCATCGTTGGCAAAGGGATGCCGGTGTGGCCGCGCTCTACCCGATGGAAAGGGCACTCCACGACGATCGGCACTGGGCATCGAAGTTCCGGAAGTTCCGGCTCTACCTTGTCCTGGACGGACAATGCGAGCTCTCCCGCATGGTCCATCGAAAGCGCGACGATGGGGAGCGGTGGAGTCTCGACGTTGACGACCTGATGCTTCGTGGTGGTTGGTACGATTTCACCGATCTTCCAGCCGTCCGGGTCTCGATCACGGACCCCGGGGCCGGATGGAATTACCTCACGATCTCGCTCCACCCCAACGACCATTACCGGCGACCGCCACAATGTGATGTCCACCTCTCTGACGTCACCGATTCGATCATTCCCCTGTTTTGGTGGTGCGCTCGTATTTCATCGGGAGAACGGGATGCCTGGGTTGAGATCGAAGAGGGAAGCCAGGCCAGGCGCCTCTCGGTGAGGTCGATCGGAGACGAGCCCAACGTCGTCTTCAGGGTTCATGATTCAAATCACCCAATGGTCTACCTCTTGGCCGTTGTCGATCGCTACGCACTGGTCGCGGCATTCGCGCGCGCCTTCATCCGGTTCTTTCCCAGTCAGTTCAACCCCGCTCGATGGGAAACGTTCGACGACTACGACCTGGGGGAACGCAGGCGGTCATCGGTTCTGCGGGACGAGTGGTTGGCGCCCTGGTACGAGTTGGCGGTCCGGCGCGAACGGGAGTTCTCGCAGTCCGGCGGTCCGGAGCTTCGTCGATCCGCCGAATCGCCATTCCTGGCGCCTGCCGGTTGTCGCCGGGAGGTGCTCTACCTCCGTGGTCCAAGACAATATTGGTGGGATCAAGCGCTCGGGTCCGTGTTCCAGGTCCTCGATCATGAGATCGTGGATATGTCCGACGCATCGCAATCGTACTGCCAGGGCATTTGGCAAAGCCCCGGGGTTCTCGTCATGTTCGACATTCGGGAGGTGCATCCACCCCTTCACCCGGATTATCCTGTTGAAATCGAATTGTTCTGGAAATCAGTGGGTGTGCCCGGCGGCGTCGAACGTCTTTCCGCGCTGGCCTGGGCACTCCGATCCGATTTCCTGATCAAGAGTGATTGGACGGATTCCCAGAACGCCTATGACGAATACCGAACCAACGGTTCGCACGTGCAGATCCTGTATGAATGATCGACGGCGCCCCATCGTCCTGTACCGCTTGTCTCGTCCGTGAGACACTCCCAATAACAGGAACTTCTGGGTTGGCCAGGGCGACGGGACGCAGGCATGGATCGACAACACCTTCTCGATGAACTGGAACGCATCGTCGGCCGGGATGGCGTGCGTCATCGGCCGGTCGACCTCCTGGTGTACGAGTACGACGGATCGGTCGATGGCGCGGTCGATACCGCGGCGCCAACCGCCGTCGTCTTGCCCCAATCCACCGAACAGGTGTCGGCCATCGTCAAGCTGGCCGGGCGGGCGAATCTGCCAGTGGTCGCCAGGGGCGCCGGGACCGGGCTTTCTGGCGGCGCCGTCGCCCAGCGTGGCGGCATCATCGTTTCGCTGACGCGGATGGATCGGGTGATCGACGTCAACCTGGTCGATCGCACCGCGCTCGTCGAGCCCGGCGTCATCAACCTTGAGCTTTCCGACGGGGTCAAGGACCACGGCTTGTTCTTCGCTCCGGACCCGTCCAGCCAGAAGGCGTGCACGATCGGCGGCAACGTGGCCGAGAACTCCGGCGGACCGCACTGCCTGAAGTACGGCGTCACCACCAACCACATCCTGGGCCTGGAAATCGTCCTGCCCGATGGTGAGGTGATCTGGACCCGCACCGCTCAGGATGGTTACGGCGGGCTCGACCTGACGGCGGCGCTCGTCGGTTCCGAAGGCATGTTCGGGATCGTGACCAAGGCGCTGGTCAAGCTCACTCCGTCACCCGTGGCGACAACCGTGATGTTGGCCGCCTTCGGATCGTTGGAAGATGCCTCGCACGCCGTGACCAGCATCATCGCCGCCGGCAATCTCCCGGCCTCGCTCGAAATGATGGACAACCTGACGATCCAGGCCGTCGAGCCGGCCTACCACGCCGGGTACCCGATGGACGCCGCCGCGGTGCTCCTGATCGAGTCGGACGGCCACCCGGTCGAAGTCTCGGAATCGGTCGACGAGATCGATCTTCTCTGCCGCCAGGCGGGCGCCCGGTCGATGCGGCGCGCGGACACGGCAGGTGAGCGCGACCTGCTGTGGAAGGGCCGGAAGATGGCGCTGGCCGCCATGGGCCGCCTCGCGCCGAACTATTACCTGCACGATACGGTTGTCCCCCGGTCCCGGCTACCGGAAACACTGGAGGCGGTCGAAGCGATTTCCCGGTATCACAAGCTCCAGATCGCCAACGTTTTCCACGCCGGCGATGGTAACCTGCACCCGCTGATGCTCTTCGACCGGCGCAACCCTGGCGAAGTAGAGCGCATTCTCGAAGCCAGCCACGACCTCATTCACGAGTGCGTGCGGGTGGGAGGAATGCTGAGCGGCGAACACGGCATCGGCACCGAGAAGCGAGGGTACATGACCCTGGTCTTCAGCGAGAACGACCTGCGGGCGATGGCGGGGCTCAAGGAAGCGTTCGATCCCGACCAACGGTTCAATCCCGAAAAGGTGATCCCCACCGGATACATGTGCGGTGAGGTCAAGCAGTTGCATCTCCAGGCCATGCAGCAGGAACACGGGATCGTGCCGGTCTGATGGTCAACCACACATTGCGTTCCATGAATGTGCTCGAACTCGTGCCCGGCGTTTCCGTCGAACAGGTCGTCCGCCCTGATTCCAGCGCCGGGGTCTCGGACTTTATCCGCGATGCCGGCGCCGCGAGCCAAACGGTCATTCCCTTTGGTGGTCGACGCAGCCTGGCGACCGCCAACGAAACGGAGACCGCGCGTTGGGGCATCGATCTCGGCGGACTCGTGGGCATCGTGGCTTACGAGCCGGCCGACCTCACGCTGTCGGTCCGGGCCGGAACGACCGTCGCCGCCATCCAGCGGGTGCTGGGCGAGGCGGGGCAGGAACTACCGATCGACATTCCGTTCCCGCATCAGACGACGATCGGCGGGCTCGTCGCCACCGGTTTCGCCGGTCCGCGACGTTTGCGATCGGGTTCGCTGCGTGACCTGCTGATCGGCTGCGAATTCGTGCGTGGCGACGGTCTCCTGGCCAAGGCCGGCGGGATGGTCGTCAAGAATGTCAGCGGGTTCGAGATCCCGCGTTTCCTGCACGGCTCGTGGGGCGGCCTGGCGGTCATCACCTCGGTCAATCTCAAGGTCACGCCGATGCCCCGCGCCGACGGTACGTTGCGGGCGATGTTCGACGACCTGGGTTCGGCAATCGACATGGCCCGGAAACTGGTTGCAGCGGATCCCTCGATCGAGGCGTGCGTGGTGACCAGCGACCCCGAGGGCGTGACGCTCTCCGCCCGCGCCGTGGGCCGCGCGGGCGCCGTGACGGCGATGATCGACTCGTTCGCGATCCATGCCACAACGTCAGCGGACCGGCTTGCATCGGCTGCGTCGCGTGACCACTGGCAATCACTTGTCGATCGCTACGCCGAAAACGACTCCAGCATCGTCCTTGCCCTGGGCACGCGGCCCCGCGATGTCGAGGCGTTGGCGATCGAAGCCGAGGCGATCCTTGGTCCCGTGGGTGGGTCCATGCAGGTTTCCCCGGCGCTGGGTTCGGTTAGGATCGCTTTGCCCGGAAATTCCGGCCAATCGGTTGAGGCAGGCCGAGCGATCGGTCGGCTCGCCGTCGAACGCGGCGCCGTGTACGTGCTCGAATCGGCGCCGGCCGCCCTGCGGGCGACACTCGCCACCTGGGGCGAGCCACCGGAGGGCATCGAGCTGATGCGCTCCGTCAAGCGGCAATTCGATCCTGCCGACGTGCTGAACCGGGGTCGTCTCTTTCTCTAGATGGCGCGCCCCGGTATCGGGCATTGCTCCATTGCCATTCACGATAGGACCGGCGACCACATGGCAGTTTCCCTCGTCGATCTGGTGAAGCATGGGTATTCGGGCGAGGACGTTCCCGACGACGATCTCCTGCGTGCCTGCGTCCACTGCGGCATGTGTTTGCCGACGTGCCCGACCTACCGGCTGACCGGGCAGGAGGCGTCGTCGCCCCGCGGCCGCCTGTGGCTGATGAAGTCGGTCGCCGATGGCCGGCTCGATTTGCTCGATCCCGAGTTCGACGAGCAGATGTACCAGTGCCTGAACTGCCGGGCCTGTGAGGCAGTCTGCCCCTCCGGCGTGCATTACGGACCCCTGGTTGAGGCTGCCCGCTCGCAGCTCGAACAGCACCGACCGCGACCGCTCTGGCAACGTGTCGGGCGCAAGGTAGCGCTCGACGTGCCGTTCTCCCGTGTCAGCCGGATGCGATTGATGGTCAACGGGTTGCGGCTCTACCAGCGGGTTGGCCTCAGCGCGGCGTTGCGCCGCACAGGAGTGCTGCGGGCGTTGCGCCTGGCGACGCTCGAAGCGATGCTCCCGCCGATCTCGGAACCGCCCCTGGTCTCCGGGCAGGAGTCGTGGCAACCCGATGACGTCCGGGATCGCGTAGACCTGTTCAACGGCTGCGTGATGAGCACTGTTTTCTCCAACGTCAACCGCGCCACCGGCCGGGTGCTCGCCCACAACCATGTCGCCACCGCCGTCCCGGCGACCCAGCAGTGCTGCGGGGCCTTGCACGTGCATTCCGGGATGATGGACGAAGCGCGAAAACTCGCGCGGACCAACATCGAGGCCTTCGGCGCCGATGGCGACGCCCCGATCATCGTGACCGCGGCCGGTTGTGGCGCCGCGCTCAAGGAATACGGATTCCTGCTCAAGGACGATCCAGTCTACGCGAAACGGGCCGAGCGCTTCAGTCGCCGGGTCCAGGATGTCTCGGAGTACCTGGCCTTGCGGGAGCTGGAGCCTCCGACGCACGCGGTGAATGGAACGGTGACCTACCAGGAACCGTGCCACCTTGCCCACGCCCAGCGGATCACCGCCCAGCCGCGCAAGCTGCTGGCCCAGGTTCCGGGTTTACAACTCAGGGAAATGAAGGAGTCGTCGCTGTGTTGCGGCAGCGCCGGCATCTACAACGTGATCCGCAAGCAGATGGCCGACGACCTGGGGGACAGGAAAGCCGGACACGTGATGGCGACCTGCGCCGATTGCGTCGTCACCGCCAATCCCGGCTGCCACATGCAGTTGCGTACGTCGCTCCAGCGCAACGGCTCCGAGATGCCGGTGCGGCACATCGTCGAGATCCTCGACGAGGCGTATGGGGGACCAGCGGTCGGCGCCTCCACTGCTGCCGATTAGGGCACGTCGTCCTCCACGATCGGGAACCGGATCAGCGCCCGCGTGCCGCCGTCGTTGGACTCGATAGTGAACGTACCCTTCAGATCGGACGTCACGAGCCGCTGCGTGATTCGCATGCCCAGGCCGCTGCTTTGGGCCGGATCGAATCCATCCGGCACTCCCTGACCATCGTTCCAGACCTCGATGTTCGCCCAGTCCTCCGCTTCCCACCCCTTGATCCGGACCTGACCGTCCGACCGGTTGTCGAAGCCGTGGCTGATCGCGTTGGCCGCCAGTTCGTTGATGAGCAGGGAAATGATCGTCGCCTGGCGGCTCGGAATCCGCAGCGTCGACGGCTCGATCTCGAACTGCACTTTCAAGCCATGCGGGATCAGGGTGCTGTGGGCGTCCTCGGCAACGAGCCGGGCGATCACGTCGACCGTCGTCCCGCCCAGCCGCCTTTCGTCCGAAAGCAGGTCATGCACGGCGGCGATCGACTGGATCCTGCTGATCGCCTCCCGAATTTCAGTCGACCACGGCGCGTCCTCTGCCGTGCGCAATTGCAGCGAAAGCAGTGCGGCCACCGTTTGCAAGTTGTTTCGGACCCGGTGGTGCATCTCCTGGACCAGCGCCGATTGGGTTTGCACGCTGTGCATCGCGTCCTGATAGAGCTGGGCGTTCTCGATCGCCATCGCCGCCGAATCGGAAAACGCCTGGAGGATGCCGAGCGTGTCCTCGTTGGGCACGCCGTCGCGGTTGAGCCGGAAGCACAAGGCGCCCACGGTTTCGCGGGCCGTGCGTAACGGCAGGCAAAACAGCGTGCTCACCCCATCGACGAAACGGACATCGCCGCTCATCGTGGTCCCGGTCCGGATCACGTCCTTGACCAGGTCATCCCGGTCCTCCTGGTGTTCGAGTTCCCGGATCGGCCCGACCCGGTATTCGATGATCGGGGTCGCGTCCTGGATTCGTTGCCAGCGCTGCCGGCTCAGCCGGAAAATGGCGGCCGCCTCCGCGTGGATCAGCTCGATCGCCTGCTCGCTGATGAGCCGCAGCACGTCGGGCAGGTCGAGCGTCGACGCCAGCATCCGCGAGACCCGTTGCAGGGTGCCAAGCTCAGCCACCTTCTGGCGGAGCCGAGCGTCCGTGCTGGAGTACTGGCGGGCGTTCTCGATGCTGATCGCCAGCTCGCCGGCGGCGGTTTGCAGGAACTCCAGCTCGTCGTCTTCGTGATGCCGTCGCCGGATCGAGTGGATGTTGAGGATGCCGACGAGCTTGCCCTGCCCCTGGATGAGGATCGGGACCGAGACCTGCGACGCGTAGATCTCCTCGCCGATGCCAGGGTGCGCCAGGAAATTCTCGTGCGCGTGCGCGTCGGGCGCCGCGATCAGGCGGGCCTCCAGTGCCGCGCGGCCAGTGATGCCGCTGCCAATCCGAATCGTGACCGCGTTCACCGACGCCGGGTTCAGGCCGAATGCGGCGCGCAAGGTGAGCAGACCCGTGGAGTCGTCGTGCAGGAACACTTCACACGCGTCGCTGGCCGTGGTCCGGGCCACGACCTCGACGACCGTGTCGAGCATCTCGGGCAGGGCGAGATTGGCCGTGGCCGCCCGGTTGATCTGGTGAAGCGCCGAGAGCCTGGCCACCTGCTGGGGAACGCGTTCGGGCAGGTAGTCGCGGTTGTTTTGCTCGCCGCCGTCGCGCTGGTAGGCGCGGGCGACCGCGGCGAGGGCGATGCCCGCCGCCTTGGTGGTCGCCGGTTCATTGCCCATGCCGCCGGTGCGCTCGAACAACGTTTGGAGCGTTTCGACGGCTACGGCCAGCGCATCCTCCAGAGGAATGCCGCCTTCGTTGGCAACCTGGTTGCCGAATCGCTCGAACGCAGTCACCAAAGGCTGGCCGCCGGGTGTCCACCGCCCGGCGGCGGGCCGATACGCCGTCGCCAACTCACGTTCGAGATCGGTCGCAAGCGCGTCGAGCGTGGCGCGTCGGAGCGTCATCCGGTCGTTCCTCCCTGTGGAGACGCCTCACAGCTTCGCGTCGAACCATCCCACCAGGTGGTGCAACCGGGCCAGGCGGCGACTCGGCGTTCCCGAACGCGACAGGTCGTGGCTCTCCTCCGGAATCCGCACGAACGCCACATCCTTGTCCAGATACTTGAGCGAGGCGAACATCTGCTCGGCCTGCTCGATCGGGCACCGAAGATCCTGCTCGCTATGCAGGATCAGGAGCGGCGTCTCGATCTTGTCGACATAACTGATCGGAGAGTGGCGCAGCAGCTTCTTGGCATCGGACCACGGCAAGCCGTCGAACTCGGTGACGCCGAACGTGGTGCCGATGTCGCTGGTGCCGAAGAACGAATAGAAGTTGGAGACGCAGCGTTGCGTGACCGCGGCCTTAAACCGGCTGTCGTGGCCAATCGTCCAATTGGTGAGGTATCCACCGTACGAGCCGCCTGTTATGCCGAGGCGATCGGCGTCGATCCACGGCAGGGCCGTTGCGGCGTCGACCGCGGCAAGGACATCCGGCATGTCGGCGTCGCCCCAGATTCCTCGGGTGCAGCTGGTGAACGCCTCACCATAGCCCGCCGAGCCGCGGGGATTCGTGAAGAGCACCGCGTACCCCTTGGCCGCCATGAGCTGCATTTCGTGGAACATCGCGCAGGCGTACATCGAGTGTGGACCGCCGTGGATTTGCAGGATAAGCGGGTGTTTGGCCGGCGAAGTCGCGTCGAAACCGACCGGCGACATCAGCCACGCCTGAATTTTCTGGCCGTCGACGGAGACGACCGGCAAGTTCATGGCGCCAACGAGCTCGACCTCCGCCAGGAAGTCGGCATTCGGCTGGGAAATCACCCCCAGGGACGCGTCGCCCGACCAGAACTCGAGGGCGAAGGGCTGGGCGATCGTGCCGCGAACCACGACCAGCCGGTCAGCGAGCGGCGCGAAGCCGGCGATCCGGTGCTCGCCGGAGGTGAGTTGCGTGACCGTCGGCGTTGCCGTGCCAACGCGATAGACCTGTGTTTGTCCGGCTTCCGAGGCCAGGACCAGCAGGTTTCCGTCGGCGTCCCAACGCGGCGCGCCGGAGCTGGCGGCGTGGACATCGCTCATTCCGGAATCCCCAAACGAGATGTCCGATGCCGCGGTGTGATTGGTCAGGTCGGTCCCGTCCGCGTTCACGGTCCACACGGCGTCGTTGGTTGCCGAGCCCGTGCCGAGGTGCCCGAGGAACGCCAGCCGCCCGCCATCCGCTGACCAGGTGGGCGAGGCGAACTGCGCATCCTCGGGACTGACGGTCGAAATGGCGCCCGTGGCGACGTCGGCGAGGTGGATGGCGGTTCGGTTCCAAACCTTCCGGCGGTCGGCCGACCGGTTGCTGGTGAAGGCGATGTGCCCGCCGTCCGGCGACCAGGCTGGCGCGTCATCCCCGGCATCACCGGTTGTGAGCTGGCGGCTGGTCCCGTCGGCCAGCGACACGATCCAGATGTGCCTGTACTTCTCGAGGAAGCCGCGGCCGTCGAAGCGGTAGCTGATGTCGTTGATGATTCGCTCGTCAGCGATCGGTCCGATCGAGGAAGGAGCCGTGAAGCCGTCGGTTTCGGTCACCGCATCGGACGCCGCGAAGGCGATCGACGCGCCGTCTGGCGACCAGGCGGGACTCGCTGCGCCGTTTGGGTGGTTCGTTCGCTGGGTGGCCTCGCCGCCGTCGATTCGAATCGTCCACACCTGGTCCTTCGGTTTGGACGGGGCTTGCGCGTTCTCTTCGCTCGTCTCCACTTCGAGGGGCAGCACTGGCGGACGATTCGAGAGGAATGCCAAAGACCGGCAATCAGGTGACCATCGGGGGTGCTGGTCCCGGTTCGACCCCAACGTGAGCTGGCGAGGGTTGGCTCCGTCGCGTTCGGCAATCCACAGGGCGGCCCGGTAGAGATCTTCTTCCTGGTCGATTCGCGTTTCAACCCAGGCAATCCACTGGTCATCCGGCGAGACGTGCGGATCGCTGACGAGCGCGATCCGGCACAGGTCTTCGGCCACCAAGGCGCGTTTGGTCGGCTGGCTGTTGCGTGACACGAACCTTCTCCCAATGATTTTCTTCGACGACGCGTCGAGACGACATGGACGCCCGGTCAGAAACGATGAATACCGTCGCCTATACTACCGCGAATGGAACCGGATCGAGTCGTCTCGATGAGGTCGTGGCGCCGAGAGCCGCCACCGGGTGTTGCCGGCGGCCAATGAACATCGGACATCGTCAGTCACCCAGGAGAGTGCTCCAATCGTGTCGCGCCGGTATCCGCTCGAACTCCCGGACCAGGATTCCGGGCCGCGCGTCGTAGGACGCGCGAGATGGCTCGGCGACGACGGCCTGGCCATGAGGCTGGCCGGCGCCGCAGCCGAAATCCTGCTCGACCTGGGCGATTGGCGGCGCCGTCACGCCGATCTCAGCCAGGCCGTCGTCGCAATGTTGCTGCTGACGGCGGGGTTGGCGGTGGGCGGCTCGGCCGCTGTCACCGACAGTTACCTGCACCGCGGCGTCGAGTCCGGCGCGGATCAGCCCTACATCGTTCAGCCGACGGGCAAGGGACTGGCGGCCAACGTCGACCTGCGCGGGTACGCTCCCGACGAGGTCGTCAACGTGGCGAACGCGCTCGATGACGCCGGCTTCCTGTATATACGGCAGGAGTTCTCCTGGGCGCTAATCGAGACGTCCACCGGCGACTACGAGTGGGATCAATACGACCTCATCGTGAACGAAATGTCGAGGCTGGGCATCGGGGTGATCGCGGTAATCGTCGACACGCCGGATTGGGCCCGCGCGGCGGGCGCCGCCGGGTTCGTCAACGCCCCGCCCCGGGATCCGGCGTTGATCACCGCCTTCACCTCCGAACTGACCGGTCGGTATCCAGAATCGGCTCCGTTCATCCAGGTCTGGGATCGCCCCAACGTGGGCGACAACTGGGGCGGGCAGGCGGCCACCGGCTTCGAGTTTGCGCCGTATCTGGAGGCAGCCTGGCGCGGGGCCAAAGCCGGATCGGCCGAAGCGCGGGTCGTTTCCCCGGAACTGGCCTTGCTGGCCGATGGGATCGGGGCGCAGGGCGACCTGGCGTTCATCCAGGATCTCTACGATTCGAACGCGGAATCCTACTTCGATCTGCTGGGAATGGCGCTCGATGGCGGAATGTTTTCACCCGACGATCGGCGGGTTGATCCCGATCGCCCGAATGTGTCGCGGGCGATTCTGACGCGTGAGTTGATGCTCGACAACGGTGATGCGGCCACGCCGGTGTGGGCTACCTCCTTCGGGTGGGCCGTCTCCAATTCCGTCAATCCCGACGAGCAGGCCGAGTTCGTGGTGCGTGGCATGGCTCGCAGTTGGTCGGAATGGCCGTGGATGGGTCTCATGGTCCAATGGGCCTTCATTGCGCCCGCCGGATCGGACCGCGTTGCGTATGCGGTCGTGGACGCGAACGGTTCTGCCACGCCTCTTTACGTCCGTCTCTCGTCGGAAGCCTTCCGCAACAGAACGACGATCGCCCACACCGGTTTTGCGCCGATGGATGCGCAGTCGATCTCGGACTCCGGTAATTGGGAAGATCAGCCCCTCGAAGGGCGCTCGTTTCGCACCACGCGGCAGGTCGATGCCTCGACCACCATCGAGTTCGAGGGAACGGGACTGATCGCGTACGTGCGCTCGGGGCCAGAGGTCGGAAACTTCACTATCGATGTCGACGGCGACGTGGTGTCCGGCGGAGCCGGCGAGTCCGGCGATGAATGGAATCTGTCATCGGGCTTTGGCGAAACCGAAGATTTCCCGCGAACGCTGGTCGACGGGCTCGAGGACACGCGTCACACCATGACGATCACGTTGGCGACCGACGGCGAGTTGACCCTCGGTGGCGTCGAAATAACCCGTGAAGCGCCCTTCGTGTGGCCGATCATCCTGATGACTGTCGGTTCCCTCATCTGTCTTTTCTTCGCCCTTCGCATGATCGCCTTCCTCTTCGCCACGCGAGCCGGTCACCTGCGACGCAAAACCGGTCCGGACTACGGCCCGCAACTCCCGCAGATGCCCAATTGGCGTCCGGAGCGCCGCGTTCGTTAGGCCATGTGCCGAGGGAGACGCGAGTACACTTCGCTTTGGCGATGACGGGCGCCCCAATCCTTCTGAATCTACCGCTCCACGTCATCTTCCCCGGCAGGCCGTTTGTCGCCGACCCGGGAGGAAGCCGGTCGCGCGACCTCACGAAGTGATCGCAACTCGTACGGGAGTCGAACAGCAGTGACGGTTGATATCAGGGTCTCGAATCGATGAGCACCGGAGAACCGATGTTCCGCGCGAACCGGAACGACGCCCCATCCGTCGAAGCGGAACGAACGTCGTCGACGGGATCGCCCGCGATGGGCCCAGGCAACGGCTCGACTGACGATCCCCAGGAGCCGCCTGAAGCCCTCGGCAAGCGGTTTCTCCAGCCCCGGACCTTCGTCTCGTTCGGTCTTGCGGCATTCATCGTTTTCTTCATCGTCCGTGGGCTCGACATCGACATGGACAACGTTTGGCAGCAGATGCGCAACGCAAACCTGCCGTTGCTTCTCCTCGCCTTCCTGACGTACTACTTCGCCATCCTGATCCGGGCCTTTCGTTGGCGCCGGATGCTCGTCCAGGTCGGGATCGACCGGCGCCACGGGTACCAGTTGCCGGGCATTCCCGGAACGTTCCAGATCCTGATCCTGTCGCTCTTCGCCAACTGCGTGGTGCCGGCCCGGCTTGGGGATGCCTACCGGAGCTTCCTGCTCAAGGAGCGATCGGGCGCCTCGTTTGGCCTCGGCCTGGGAACCATCCTCGCCGAGCGTTTGATCGACGTGGTGGTGATGGTCGGTGTGGTGATCACGGCCGGTGTGATCGTGTTCGGGGCCGATGTTCCGGGCCGGGCGGAACAGGCATTCCTGTTGGGCGTTGCCGTGGTCATCGTCGGCGTGGTCGGGGCGCTTGGGCTGTGGTTCTTCCGGGAGCGTATCGAGCGGGCCATCCCGCAACGATTCACCGGTCACTTCCAGCGTTTGAACAAGGGGATTTTCGACATCCTGCGCAAACCGCTTCCCTTTGCGGGCCTGGGCGTGGTGATCTGGCTGCTAGATGGCCTGCGCGTGTATCTGGTGGCTGAATCGCTGGGCGCCAGCCTGACGATTCCGGAGGCGGTCGTGGTGTCCATGCTCAGCGCTCTGGTCACCATCGTGCCGTTTACACCGGCGGGTCTGGGTGTGGTCGAGGGATTCATGGTCTGGCTGTTACCCCAGTTCGGCGTTCCCCAGGACACCGCCGTTGCCATCGCGCTGATCGACCGATCGATCACCTACCTCAGCCTGCTCGCCATCGGGTTGCCGCTCTACATCTTCAATCTCCGGCGCGATGTCAAGCGACCCAACGTCGAGATCGAACCAGCCACGGGATCGACGTGAGGTGTCCGACGAGCCCGGTGGCGCCCGGAAACGGGACGGCCTGATGCCGGAAGAACCCACGGACGCAGAGGACGGCAGGGACACCGCGGAGGTCACGGACGCGAGGGTCGCAAGGGGCGACCAGCCGGGTGAGTGGCGACTCTGGCCGCCTTCGCCGAAAATGCAGATTCTGCTGATCGCCGCAGTGTTCGGCCTTATCAATTTGTGCCTGCTGGCGATCTGGGCGTACGTGATGTACCGGCGGTTCGGGTAGGGATATCGACCGACAAGCGAAACGAGAGCAGAGATGGCATCGCAAGGCCGACTTTCGCCCCATGACTTCCGGGAACTCGCAGGCGCCATCCAGAAGGAGATCGAACGCGTCATCGTCGGCCAGAAGGAGGTCGTAGGTGAAGTGTTGATCGCGCTTTTCGCGGGCGGCCACGTCCTGCTCGAAGGCGTTCCAGGACTTGGGAAAACGCGTCTCGTGCGAACGATCGGCGACGTGCTCGACCTGTCGTTCAGCCGGGTCCAGTTCACGCCGGATCTCATGCCGGCCGATATCACCGGCACCAACATCCTCAACGAGTCGGAGGACGGACGCCGCCGCTTCGCGTTCGAGGCCGGACCGGTGTTCGCCAATATCGTGCTCGCCGACGAGATCAATCGCGCGACCCCGAAAACGCAATCCGCTCTGCTGGAGGCGATGCAGGAAGGGACCGTCACCGTCGCCAACCTCGTCCACCAGTTGCCAAAGCCGTTCTTCGTCCTGGCCACCCAGAATCCGGTCGAGATGGAGGGCACCTACCCGTTGCCCGAGGCGCAACTCGATCGGTTCTTCTTCAAGATCATCGTCCCGTTCCCGAGCGCCGAGGAACTCGCCGAGATCGTGGTGCGCACGGTGGGCCAGGACTCAGTCGCGCTGGACCGTGTCGCGTCCGCCGAATCGATCGCGCACATGACCCAAACCGCCCGCGAGGTGCCGATCGCGCATTCGGTGCTGGACTTCGCCGTGCGCCTGGTGATGGCCTCCCACCCTGTCAACGAGGGCGCGCCGGGGTTGGTACGGCAGTACGTGCGCTACGGGGCCAGTCCTCGGGGAGCCCAGACCATGGTGATGGCGGCGAAATTGCGGGCACTGCTGGACGGGCGGCCGAATGTTGCGTACGACGACATTCGCGGAGTCGCGCTGCCGGCCCTCCGTCACCGGATCGTCCTCAACTTCGATGCCGAGGCAAACGATGTCTCGACCGATGACGTGATTCGACGCCTGACCGATGCGGTGCCCGAGACCGGATTCTGATTCAATTGGAGCGAGGCACGGTCCAACGGTCCCGCGCGCATTGACGTGCGCGAGCCGATAGTGGTAATCTCTGTTTCGGCGCAACTGGAGGCGTGGTGTAGTGGCCTAACATGCAGCCCTGTCAAGGCTGAGATCGCGGGTTCGAATCCCGTCGCTTCCGCCCGTTGAACATCGAGGATCGCGGCTCCGGACAACCGGAGTCGTTTCCATTTAACCCGGCCATACCGTCCTTGGCACTCATCGTTCAGCTCGACCGGTCCGTGACCCGGATCATGGCCGCCACCGAATCCGCCGCCAGCCGCAGCCGTTCCCGTATGACCCAGGGTTGGTCGTAAGTGGCGCGAATCCAGGCATCCAGTGATCCGGACGCGGCGATTTCGCGGGCGTACGCATCCGGCGTCTCGAATTCCAATCCTTCTACGAAGGCCCCTGCCAGCCGCGACCGGTCGGCGCGCAGCACCAGGCCGGGCCACTCGAGGTCCGTGGCCTTCGAGGCCTCGGTCGAACCGTCGAGGATCAGCAACGCGGCAGGCGAACGAATCCACGCGGCGCCCGCGGTGGCGTCCAGCGCCAGGCCGGCTATTTGCGAGAGCGCGCGATTGGTCATGGTCTCGGGAAGGATTTGCGTGACCGGATGGGTCTCCATCGCCCGCGCCGTGCGGCCCAGGCAAACGTACCAGGCTTCAGGATGATCGTGGCGCATCCGCTCGGCCAAGCCGGTCAACTCCCCGGGATGCGACCTGCTCCAATGCAGCCACCGGTCCAGATCGCAGACGAAGCACTCGACGAAGCCAACCCGATTCGCGGCGCGAAGCGCTCGTCGTTGGCCGTCGCCCGCCGCACCCGGGGCTTCGATCGCGACATTAACGTCATGGTCCCGCAGGATCCCCAACGTGGCGGCATGGGTCGTTTCCGTGACGCTCGCGAACACGGCGCCGTAGGCTCCCAAGCCCCTGACGCAGGTTTCGAGGAACGGCGCCAGGCGGCCCTCGGGATCGTGGGCCGTGGTGACGAGGGCTGGGCGGGTGTGCAACGACACGTCAATGTCTCCTTCGAACTCGACGAGAGATGGCAGCGGGTAGCAGGTTGGTTGGAAGCCGAAGCCTCCCTTCTTGCGGTCGCGGTCTCGAGCTTGCGATGTCAGCGAAGCGATTCATCTCCGCTCGCGACTTCCCCGTTCACCCTGTCGGGGGCTACCATGACTGGCGTCAGGTTCGGACGATCGTTCAACTTCGTCTATTCTTGATAGAGGATGCGGCAGCTACTGTCCAGATTGGCGGCTTGCAAGTGATAGGCGTCGGGTCTCGCGCAAAGACCGGCAACCACCACATGACATTGTCAACGGTCAGCGGCATCGACTGCTTCAGGGGGATCATGGACAGCAAGCCGGACCGTCACCATCGAACGCCGAAGCCTGCCCTTCCGGACCTTCGGGGCCAACGGATTGTCGTAACCGGGGCGTCGGGTCAGCTCGGCCGCTACCTGGTCGAAGCAATCGCCGCGGCCGGGGGGACGCCGGTGGGGTTCACTCACAAGGCGGGTAGTGCCGAGGTCGGCAAGCCGGTCGATATTGCCGACGCCGTCGCCGTCGAACGGGCCATCGATCAGGCGGAGCCCCACGCGATCATCCACGCTGCGGCAATGACAGATGTCGACGGGTGCGAGAAAGATCCGTTGCGGGCCGATCGGATCAATCACGAGGGCGCCAAAAACCTGGCCCGGGCCGCCGCCGGCGTGGGCGTCTACCTGATTGCGGTGGGTACCGACTTCGTGTTTTCCGGCTCGGCGCCACCCTACAGCGAGGATGCGCCGCCCGACCCCGTTTCGGTGTACGGTTCGTCCAAGCGGGCTGGCGAGCTGGCCGTACTGGCAGCGAGTGATTCGTTCGCCGTTGCCCGTACGGCTTGGGTGTACGGCGGTCTTGGCAAGCATTTCCCGCGATCCATGCTCAACCTGTTGGCCGCCAGGGAGAGCGTCAAGGTCGTGGCCGACGAACGGGGAAACCCGACGTTCGCCGCCGATCTGGCCGACGCGCTGATGGCCCTTGTCGGACTGCGGCCGGCGGGCATCCTGCACCTGACGAACGAGGGATCGACCAGCCGGTTCGAACTGGCCCGGGAAGTGGCGACCCTGGCAGGGCTGGACCCCGAGCGCATTCAGCCAACGACGGTAGAGGCGTTCCTGCGCGAGTATCCGTTGCCGGCCCGGCGGCCCGCGGACAGTTCCCTCGAAAATGACCGAGCCGCGTCCCTCGGCGTTGTTTTGCGTCCATGGCGCGAGGCCCTGGCTGCCTATGTTCCCAAACTGGTCATCGAATTGGATACGGCCAAAGCATGAGCGTTGCCGTCCGTCCTGGCGCCATCATGGCGCGTTGCTGTTGAAGGAGCGAACGATGACTATCGTGGTAACCGGGGGCGCCGGATTCATCGGCTCAGCTGTCGTCCGCCACCTCGTCCTCGACCTTGATGAGACGGTCCTCAACATCGATCGCCTGACCTATTCCTCGAGCGTCGAAGCCACCGCCGCCTTGCGGCATGACGAGCGCTACGCGTTCGAGCAGGCCGACATTTGCGACGCCGCGGCAATCGCGCGCCTCTTCGAGACGTACCGGCCCCGTGCGGTGATCCACCTGGCGGCCGAGTCGCACGTCGACCGCTCGATCGACCGTCCCGGCGACTTCGTCCAGACGAACGTGGTTGGCACCTACACGCTGCTCGAGGCGTCCCGTGCCTACCTCGAAGCGCATCCCACGGACGGGTTCCGGTTCGTGCATGTTTCGACCGACGAAGTGTTCGGCACGCTCGGGGTCGACGGCGCCTTCTCCGAGGAATCGCCGTACCGGCCCAACTCCCCGTATTCGGCGACCAAGGCGGCCTCGGATCACCTGGCGCGAGCCTGGTTCCACACCTACGGGTTGCCGACGATCATCACCAACTGTTCGAACAACTACGGTCCGTTCCAGTTTCCCGAGAAACTGATTCCAGTCATCGTCATGAACGCGATCAACGGCCAACCGCTGCCTATCTACGGCGACGGCTCGAACGTCCGGGACTGGCTCTTCGTCGAGGATCACGCCGCCGCGCTCGGCCGGGTGCTCCGGACCGGTACGGTCGGCGAAACGTACGCGATCGGCGGCCACAACGAACGGACCAATCTGGAGTTGGTGACGGAAATTTGCTCCATCCTCGATGTCCTGTTGCCTGACTCACCGCACAGGCCGCACGCGTCGTTGATGCGCTTCGTGGCCGATCGTCCGGGTCACGACCGGCGATACGCGATCGACGCCGGCAAGATCGATCGGGAACTTGGCTGGCGTCCGTCGCACGACCTGGCGTCCGGCCTGCACAAGACGGTGGAGTGGTACGTGCAGAATCCCGGCTGGTGCGCCCAGGCCCTCGGCGGCGAACTGACGACCGTACGCCAAGGGATCGGTTGATGCTCACCAAAGGCATCGTTCTGGCTGGCGGCGCGGGGACCCGGCTTCAACCGTTGACCCACGTGATGAGCAAGCAGCTCCTCCCGGTGTACGACAAGCCGATGATCTATTACCCGATCAGCGTGCTCATGCTGGCCGGGATTCGCGACATCCTGATCATTTCCACGCCGGACGACACGCCGCGTTTCAACCAGCTGCTGGGTGACGGAACCCAGTGGGGATTGAACATATCGTACGCCGAGCAGCCTGAGCCGAACGGCCTGGCCCAGGCGTTCGTCATCGGCCGCGAGTTCGTCGGCGGCGATTCCGCCGCGCTGATCCTCGGCGACAACATCTACTACGGCCAGGGGTTATCGAACACGCTCCAGCACGCCGCCGCCCAGCCGTCCGGGGCCACGGTGTTCGGCTACTACGTCACCGATCCCGAACGTTACGGCGTCATCGAGTTCGATCACGATGGCCAGGTCATCGGACTGGAAGAGAAGCCCAGCCGCCCCAAATCGCATTACGCCGTGACGGGCTTGTACTTCTACGACAACCAGGTGCTCGATATCGCCCGCGATCTCCAACCGTCGGCTCGGGGTGAATACGAGATCACCGACGTCAACCTGGAGTACCTGCGGCGTGGCCAGCTGAAAGTCGAGAAGCTGGGCCGGGGCACCGCCTGGCTCGACACCGGCACCCATGAATCGTTGCTGCAGGCCGGCAATTTCGTCCACATCATCGAACAGCGCCAGGGACTCAAGATCGCTTGTCCGGAAGAGATCGCCTACCGCATGGGGTTCATCGACGCCGAGGCGCTGGCGCGGCTGGCGGCTCCCCTCACCAATGGCTACGGCCAGTACCTGATCGGTTTGCTCGGGGAGGAACGGCCAACGTGAACATCCTGCCAACGCCCCTGCCGGGCGTGCTCGTCATCGAGCCCAAAGTGTTCGGCGACGCCCGTGGGTTCTTCGTGGAAACGTGGCAGTCCGAACGCTATGCCGAAGCCGGGTTGCCGCCGTTCGTCCAGGACAACCTCTCGCTTTCGGCGCGGGGCGTCCTGCGCGGGTTGCATTACCAGGAACCCGACGCCCAGGGCAAACTCGTCCAGGTGCTCCAGGGCGAGGTTTTCGATGTCGCCGTCGATATCAGGGTCGGGTCGGCAACGTTCGGCCAGTGGCACGGCGTCACACTCTCGGCGGACAACAAGCGGCAGTTCTGGGTGCCCTCCGGATTCGCCCACGGATTCGTCGTCACCAGCGAAACCGCCCTCTTCGCCTACAAGTGCACGGCCCTGTATCGTCCGCAACACGATCACAGCATCAGCTGGAACGACCAGCGGATGGGGATCGACTGGCCGATGGCTGAGCCAACCCTGTCCGCCAAGGACACCGACGCGCCGGGGCTGGCGGACATTCCCGAAAGCGAACTCCCGACCATCGAACAGTATCCCGACTCCTCTCAATAGCCTGACCAGCGAATCATCCCACCCCCCAGCCGTCATTTCGAGGAACGAGGAATCTCCTGACCCGCTGGATAGGGCGAAGCCGGCACCACAGTACCGCTTCGCGTATCCAGCGTGCTTGGGACTTCGGTTGGTGAGGTGCTGGCAACCTGTCACGATGGACTGGTCACACCAATTAGCGGTAACGTCAGGGAAGGACTAAGCGGTCAGCGCTTTCGTCCCAGGATGACGTTGTGGGCGCAGAACCGGTTGAGGACCGGCGTGCGCTCGACCAGACCCTCCAGCGCCGCCACGGCGCCGGTCAGGATCTTCGGCGTGAAGTCCGGCATCATTCCCGACGGCTTTGCCTCGACCACCGTCGCGCCGCCCGCCCGCAGGCCATCGACGATCTCCTGTTCCGGGATCAGGCGTTCGGCTCCGGTGTCCTGCGGAACGCGCTTCATCAGGATCGGCCAGTACGGGTTCCGGGGGTTGTGGTCCCAGACCAGGACGTGCCCGCCTGGCTTCGTCACCCGGCACATCTCGACCAGCGTGTCGAGAACATCCTTCGGCTCGGCGACGTGGTGCATGACTGCCACGCAATAGGTGAAGTCGAACGTGTCGTCCTCGAATGGCAGGTTCTGGCCGGGGGCGTGGACCGCCGTGAGCCGGGTGTCGCGCGCGCGCATGTGGTCGAGCATGGCTGCGAACGGGTCGGCGCCGGTGACGTCGAATCCTTCTCGCGACATCCGCTCCGCCAGGACGCCTGTCCCGCAGCCGACATCGAGGAGCTTGCCGCCGGCCGGCGCGTGTGCCGCGATGTAGGCCGCCCGTTTCTCGATGTAGTGGTCCATGACGTGATGCGGCAGGCTATCGTCGTAGGCGTTGGCCACGGCGTCGAAGTCCGTCTGCCCGTGGACGCCGGTGGTGTTGGCCCGGTCTGCGTCGTTGCGGTCGAGTGTGCGCTGGGTCGCCTTCATCCGTCCTTCGCGCGCCACCCGTAGCCGGAAGCGGATGATGTAAACGATCATTTGCAGGCCAAGCTTGACGGCCTTGCCAAGGTCGCCCGTGACCGATGAGTGGCCCACGCGCGGCAAATAGTTGACCGGTACCTCGACCACGCGGGCGCCGGAGGTGATCACGAGCAGCATGAGTTCCGGACCAAAGTGACTGCCACCCACTGAAAACCGCGGCTGGATCTTTTCGAGCGTCTCCCGCGTCAGCAGCCGGTAGGTGCAGCCGACATCGCTGAGGTGGCTGGTGTTGAACAGGACTTCCACCAACTTCGCGACGGCCCAGTTTCCCCATTTCAGGAACGTGCCCATGTTGGCCCCGCTCCAGATCATCTCGCGCGTGGTGCGGGTTCCGAACACGGCGTCGCAATCATCGGCGTAGGTGAGCAGCTTGACCGCGTCCCGCGGCAGGAACGTGCCATCCGGCTCGGCGAGGATCAGGAGGTCGCCGGTCGCCTCGGCCAGGCCGCGCTGATAGGCGTGTCCGTACCCCTGTTTCGTTTCGTACACTTGTCGCGCCCGGGTCTTGTCGACTTCTTCTTTGGTGCCGGCCTGGGCATTGTTGTTGACGACAAGCACTTCGTCGATCACGCCGGTTGCGAAGAAGCCGTCGATCACTTCCCGGATCGAGTCCCGCTCGGCGTAGGTTCCAAGCACGACCGATACCGATTTGCCGTTCCACATGAGGCGGTTCCCTTTTCCGTTACGTAGCCATCGAGTCCGGAACGCCAGTGATACCGGGAAAATCCCCCGGCACAGGATACATCGTGGACAGATCGGCAGTCATCGGGCGATAACCCCTGCCAGGGGCGATCAGGCCGGGCTCCCGGCCGTTTCCTTGCGCCGTGACACGATCGTCCAACTCGCATAGCCTGCGACGCCCACCGAGCCGAGCCCGGCCAGTCCGCTGATCCACAGACCGAGCGTGAGCGACTCCGGTTCATAACGCAGCTCTACCGTCTGTTCGCCCGGTTCCAACGGGATCCCCAACAAGGCGTGATCGGTTTGGAGGACCTCCACGTCGTCACCGTCGACGGTGGCGTGCCAATTCTCGGAGTAGATCTCGCTGACCACGAGCAGGCCCTGGCCAGCCTGGTCGACTTGGAGCGTCAGGCTGTCCGCGGCGGAATCGGTGACCGACACCATCGGCTCCGAACCGGCCGGTGCCGGTGAAACCTCAGGTAGCTCACCCTGGACGTAGGCGACTTCGGCGCCATCGACGGCGCCGCTCGCGAGTTGCGCCAGTCCATTCGCGTCACGTCCGGACCGTACGTCGTAGACCATCCAGGCGCGTGGCAGGACCGTCGTACTCTCGTAAACGATCACGGTCTCGTCACGGTAGACCTCGGTCCGGATTTCCGATAACGCCACGTGATCGTCCCGATTCTCCGGAATGTTGCGGTCCACGACGATGTACCGGACGTTGAGCAGGTCGAGCAGCGGCGAGTTGACGCCGGTGTTGAGCAGGTTCGCGAAATGATAGTTCTGTTGCTGCCCGTTCAGGGCGTGGATGAACTCCTGGTACACCAGCGGCTGGAGCGGGTTGTATCCCTGCGTGGTTTCGAGTTCGAGCCGCATCGGCCGCGCATTCTGGAGGATCGCCACCATCGCCGGCTCCAGACGCCGGTCCGGATAGCTCCGGCGGATGGTCTCTGGATGGTAGATCCCGCCGTAGGCCACGAACCGAAACGGCGCTTCGGCGTCCCGCTGCCGTTGCAGGAACTCGCCGACCCCGCCCGAATCGGTCTGGCTCAGTGATTCCGCGATGTGATCCTGCATCCATTCATCGTTTCCCCACATCACCAGTTGTCCTGGCGGCGGGTCATCCTGGTTAAGGTAGCGGACGAAATCGAGACCGTTGGGCAGCAGGAAGACGACGGCGACAAGCGCGGCGCTGGACCCGGCAGCAATTCGTTGCCGTATCGCACGGTCGAGTGACAGCGGGGTTGCGATGACAGCGACGACGGCTCCGGTTGCCAGGAGGGCCGATACCCAATACCAGGCGCCGGGTTCGAGATTCCCCTCACGTCGCATGTACTCGCCCGCGATGGCGATCAGCACTATGGGCACGAAGGCGATGATCCATTTGCCGCGCATTGCCGACAACCGGGACAACTCATGCACCGCCGCGCCGGCCAGCATGGCGGCGAAGAAAGGAAAGATCCAGAAGACCCGGCCGGGGCTGTGGCTGTGGATGTTTTCGTAGAGCGGCAACAGGTAGAAGAAGTCCGAAATGATCGGCACCCCCATTGCCAGGGCCGGGATGACAAGGACCAGGACGGCGAAGAACGGGATCACCGAGCGGCGATGCATCAGGAAGAAAGCAAAGACCATCATGACGATGACCACGCTCCACACTGAGCTGCCGCGGTACCCCTGGTGGTCCGCCATGATCGTCTTGATCGCGTAACTCAGGGTGTGGAACGCCCCGTCGGCGGACCCCGGCGTATTCTCGTAGGTGCCGCCGGCGTTGTTAGATTCCTCATTTGCCGCCAGGCGCGGCAGGATTCCCGCGGCGCCAAGCAGCATTCCGAAGATCAGGACCGCTGGTCCGGTCGTAAGCAGCTTCGTGAACCGTTCCCGCAGGCTCCAGCTCAGGTCGGGCGGCGTGATCAACGTCCGAAACACCGCCCAGGCGGCAATCACGAGCAAGGCGTTGATCACGCCCTGGCCCAGCCAGGCCGCGAACATCTGGCTGATCGCGAATCCGCCCAGCACCCAGGCCGCGAGGCGTACGGGCCAGCTCCTGGCCCGAAGCGCCAGCTCGACCCCCAGAAACGCCATCGGCAAGAACGCCGTCATCTTGGTCGCCACCGTACAGCAGTCCGTTTGACCGAAGAGGTACGGCCCGAACTCGAAAGCGACGGCCGAGAAGAGACCGGCCAGTACGCTGTAGCCAAGCAGCCGGGCCAGGGCGTACGTTCCCGTTCCCGCCAGCAGGAGGAGGAGCAGGATCATCACCTTGTAGGCGACGGTGACCTCGAAGAAGGGAAAGGTCAGCATCGCCGGCACGAACATCCAGCCCGATTCCGGATCGCCGGCGAACGGCGAACCGCTGAAGATGTACGGGTTCAAAGCTGGGACATCGAGGGCCGCGAGCCGGTCCCCCAAAGCGCCCAGCCACGGCAGGAAGAAGGTGAGCAGGTCGTGGCGAGCCAGCCAGTTGTCGAAGACCCAGCGTTCCCACATGACGAGGAAGGTCAGTCCCAGCAGCACGGCAATCGCCAACGAATCCGGTTTCCGCCAAAACGGCGTGGGACGTGTCGTTTCGAGCGGTGCGGCAGATGGCACGAGGCGGTTGCTCCCGTTCACGTTGGCAGGTCCTGGCGGAAAGTGGTGAGATGCGTGGTGACGCAATCGGGCGCCGTGGGAATCGTGTCGCGGTGCTTGTCGCGTCGGCGCGACGAGCTGCCGTCGAACATTCTAACCGTCTCGGTGCCGACCAGGCGTGACAGCAAGGGCTACGGCGCCGCGCGGAGGCCGGGCATGTCACGGCGACGACTGAACTGGCATCGATGCGCTGCCCGCTGTTCTCATCGGCTGGCAAGGTATCCCTGGAGACTCTCCCAGGCGATTGCCATTTCCTCGGTGCGTTCGTGAGGTCGGCGACACCAGGCGACGTAAATGGCAATCTCCCACAGGTCCCAGTGCAGGCGGTAGGCGTCCATCAGGGGTTCCGAAATCGACTCGACGCCAGTGACCTCCCGGTACGCTTGCCAGTCAAGATTCGACTCCGTCACCAGCGTCCACAGGTCGCGCTCACGAGGGGCCACGGCCACGGTGTCCCAGTCGACGACCACGAGCTCTCCGGCGCCCGTGCGGACGATGTTGCCGGCGTGCGGCTCGCCGTGGGTCACGACCCATTCCGCAACGTCAGTTGGGACCGAAGCCACGAGCGAATCGAAGCAGACCAGTTTGCGTTGCAGCGCATCGGCAAGGGCCATGAGCAGGTTCCGTGCTGGCTCCGCGTACGGTCCCGCCCGCCAGGGTCGATCGAGGGACGCCATCGCATCCAGCAAACTGTCCCGATCGGGAATGACCAGGGTGTCGCGGCGCAGGGCGCCGGTGTCGATGCTTGTCGACGCGTTGTGGATGTGGCCGACGAGCCCCAGGGCCTCAAGATGGTCCTCCGGATTTCGGAATTCGCCGAACTCGGTCGGAGCGATATCGAGGTGGGGGTAAACCGCCGCCGAGAAGTGTTCGGTGATGCGAACCAGAACGTCTCCGCTGGCGGCTACCACTGGCGCCACAACGAACGTCAGTCCAGCACGATCCCGCAGTTGCCCTGCCGCATCCAAAGCGGAGGCCAGGCGGCGATATGCAACTTCGGGGCTCTGTGACGCATCCTCCGACCGGAGATCGTCGATGGTCACGAACCACGTTGCGACGGGCGCTTTGGCGAGCCAGTGGTGGCTGCCGAATCCCAACGGCAGGTACGTCAGGGTTGCGTCATTGATTCCCCATTGCGCGCCAAGCGTCGATGCGATGGCGACCGGGTCCAGGTCACGAGGCGGTGTTTTCAAGCCATTTCCTCAGGCGATTGGTCCAGGCGCAAGATCACTCTTCGGGTGATCGGCGTCAGCCAGATCCCAGGTCGTCGACCGATCGAGCGGAAACATCGGACGCCGGATGTGGTCGAACTGGAAATCGTTGAGATTCACCGAGCCGAGACCCGGCGTGTCGACATCGATGTGGTGTTTCGTGATCGGCCCGTAGCCGCCTCGCCAGCGAACCGCGGCCTTGACCACCAGGATTCGCTGGTTGGCCGGCTCGATCCCAACCGAGCGAAGCTGTTGCAAATCGCCCGGCGCCGTCTTGACGCTCTCGAGCACGACGAGGTTGCCAGCCACATCCACCACCGCCCGTGGGCCGTGGTAAACGGGCACGCCGGCGTTCTCGGGTCCTTCATGGACCCAGGAACCGTCCCCGGCGTAGGTGACGTCACCGGTGATCGTCAACGGTTCGCCGTGAAGCCGATCGACCTTCCCACCGACCGTCAAA